>DASZYM010000254.1:0-10596 GCA_035545355.1 Dongiaceae bacterium | reverse complement strand
CACGCAACCCGCCGAGCCGGCGCCGACCACGATGTAATCGAAGGTTTCCATGGATTCCCGAACGTTGCGCGCGAACGTCCGATGAATTGCGGGCGGTTGGAAATGCTTTTTCGTCGCAGGGCGGATGAGATTCGCACCCCCCACCCTGGCCCTCCCGGATCGGGGGAGGGGATGTCGTGGCCGAGCGGGAAAGAGGGTCAGGCATGTTTGCGGGCCTGTGCGACGCAGAGCACGATCACCAGCGCGATCAGCGGAAGATCGGGGGAGATCGGCTCGCCCAGCGTGAGGGCGGCGAAGAGGAAGCCGAGGAAGGGCTGGAAGAGCTGCACCTGGCTGACCCGCGCGACGCCGCCTTCGGCAAGGCCGCGATACCAGAAGAAGAAGCCGATCAGCATGCTGAACAAGGTGACGTAACCGAGACCGATCCAGCTCTGCAGCGGGACGACGGCGACGGTGTCCGGCATCAGCAGCAGGGTCGCCGGCAGGCTGACGGGGAGCGAGACGATGAGCGCCCAGCAGATCACCTGCCAGGAGCCGATATGCTTTGCGAGCCGGCTGCCCTCGGCATAGCCGAGGCCGCAGACCAGCATGGCGGCCAGCATCAGCAGATCGGGTGCCGCGAAGCCGCTGCGCGCGTGCCAGAGGGCATAGAGCACGACCGCGAGGCTGCCGCCGATCGCCCAGGGCCAGAAGGCGGCGCGCGGCCGTTCGCCACGCTGCAGCAGCGCGAAGCCGGAGGTCGCAAGCGGCAGCGCGCCGACGAAGATGATCGCGTGCGCCGCCGGCACGGATTTCAGCGCAATCGCGGTCAGCAGCGGGAAGCCGAGCACCACGCCGCCGGCGACCACCAGCAGCGCCGCGAGCTCGCGCAGGCTCGGACGGCGCTGGCGCGTGACGAGGAGGAGAGCTGCGGCGATGAGCCCGGCGATGGAGGCGCGGCAGGCGGTGACGAAGAACACGTCGAGGCCGAGCACGGCCGCGCGGGTGGCGGGGAGCGATCCGGCGAAGATCGCGACGCCGATCGCGCCATAGACCAGGCCGCGCCGGCGGCGTCGAAGATCGAGGGTGCTGCTTGGGGGCAGGGTGTCGGTTGCCGTCACGTGATGCCTCATAACTTGGGCGGGGTCGAAGATTCTTGCCGCGTTCGCTCGGTTGCAGCGGCAGTCTCCCCCGTCATCGCTGGCGCCGACAGCGACAGATGCGGTATAGTTCCACCATCTGTACCGGTACAAATGGCAGCACAGATGGAGCTTTCGCTCGGCGGTGATGCGCCGCTCCAGGCCCAGGTCGTGGCCGCGATCCGCGATGCGATCGCCGCGCGGCGCTTGCTGCCCGGGGAGAAGCTGCCCTCGATCCGGCGGCTGGCGGCCGCGAACCGGATCAGCCCGTTCACCGTGGTCGAGGCTTATGACCGGCTGGCGGCGCAGGGCCTGATCGCGGCCAAGGCCAAATCCGGTTTCTTCGTCGCCGGGCGCGAGCCGCCGCTGACCCTCGCCGTCGAGCAGCCGGAAGGCCGCCGCCCGGATCCGGCCGCGGTCGATCCGGTCTGGATGATGCGGCAGTCGCTGTCGCTGGACGATCGCGCGATCCATTCCGCCTGCGGCTGGCTGCCCGATGGCTGGCTGCCGGAGGCGGAGCTGCGCCGGGCGCTGGCGGCGGTGGCGCGCATGCCGGCGGCGCGCCTGCTGGATTACGGACCGCCGCTCGGCTACCTGCCGCTGCGCCGGCAGATCGCGCGGCGGCTGGCGGAGATCGAAATCGGCACCGCGCCGGACCAGATCGTGCTGACCGATGGCGCCTCGCAGGCGATCGACCTCGTGTGCCGCCACCTGCTGCAGCCGGGCGATGCGGTGCTGATCGACGATCCCGGCTATTTCAACTACCGCGCCGTGTTGCGGGCGCATCGGGCGCGGGTGCTGCCGGTGCCTTATACGACGCACGGGCCGGATCTCGTGGCGATGGAGTGCCTCGCGGCGGCGGAGAAGCCGAAGCTCTATCTCGCCAATCCGGCGCTGCAGAATCCGACCGGGCTCAGCCTCGCGCCGGGCCAGGCGCACCGGCTGCTCAATCTCGCGCAGAGCTACGATTTCCGCATCGCCGAGGACGATGTGTTCCGCGACTTCCAGGCCGCACCGACGCCGCGCGTGGCGGCGCTGGGCGGGTTGGAGCGCGTGCTGCATCTCGGCAGTTTCTCGAAGACCATCTCGGCGGGATTGCGGGTCGGCTTCGTCGCCGGTCCGGCGGAGACGATCCGGCATCTCGCCGACCTGAAGCTCGCCACCACCTTCGGCAACAACCAGGTCTCGGCCCAGGCGGTGCATCGCCTGCTGGAGGACGGCTCCTATCGCAAGCAGGTGGCGGCGGTGCGCGAACGCCTGCGCCGCGCGACGCCGCCTTTGCGCAGGAAGCTGGAGGCGCTCGGTTTGCGCGCCTGGACCGACAATGCCGAGGGCATGTTCCTGTGGATGGAGCTTCCGGAAGGCGCCGGCGATGCGGCGCATCTCGCGGCACGGGCGATCGAACGCGGGATCGTGCTGGCGCCGGGCTCGGTGTTCAGCCCGTCGGGGCTGTGGGCGCGGTTCCTGCGCTTCAACATCGCGCAGAGCGGACCCGGGAGCGCCGCGCCGCGGCTGATCGCGTTCCTGGCCGAGGCGCTGCGCTAGCGCTTCTCGGTCAGGGCGTAGGGGATCAGGAAGACGAAGCAGGCGACCAGGAAGAACGCGCCGCCGATCAGGCCGAGCATGTCGCCATGCTCGATGCTGGAGGCGATGAAGCCCAAAGCCGAGACGATGAACAGGATCCAGCCGAGAATCTGAAATCGCGCCGCCAAGATGTTCCCCCCTACTCGATGTCGATTCGCGTACCGGCTAGAGTGCTATCAGTTAGACCAGCCGGAGAGTTGATCATTGCCGACATCGCACTTCGTCATCCCGCCGCAATCGGGCCGCGCGTTTCGCGTCAAGCGGGGCGATCGCATCCGCATCACCGATGTCAAAGGCCAGCAGGTCGCCGATCTCTTCGCCTTCTCGACCGAGGGCGGGCTCGATTGGCTGAGCACGTCGCAGACCCGGGATATCGCCGAGCGCCTGTTCCCGGAAATCGGCGGCATCTTCTACAGCGCCAAAGCGGTGCCGATGCTGACCTTCCTCGAGAACGGCTCGCCCGGGCCGCATGACATGCTGTTCCCGGCCTGCGATGCCGGGCTCTATGAGCGGGCGGGGTTGCCGGGCCACCCCAATTGCCGCGACAACCTGATGAAGGCGCTGCGCGGCGAGGGGATCGAGTTGCCGTTCGCGCCGGATCCGGTCGATTTCTTCCAGAATTCGTTGCCGCAGCAGGACGGAAGGCTCGACGTGCTCGCTTCCGTCAATCCGCCGGGCGGATACGTCATTCTGCAGGCCGAGCGCGACCTGCTGCTGGTGATCACCGCCTGCTCGGTCGATTTCCACCCCACGAATGGCGGCGTCTGCACCGAGATCGAGGTCGAGATCACGGCGCATTAGACCCCCGTGGGTTGCAAATCGCCCGCGGCACAGGTACATTCCGCGCTCCACTTCAACCAGGCACCTTTGGCCGGAGGGTCAGCATGAGTATCGCATTCATGTCCGTCGCTTTCGGCCGCAATCCCGGCACGCCGATGAAGCTCGCGGTCCCGATCTGGATCATCGAGCGGCAGGTCAGCCCGGGGTCGCACGCTGCCAGGGATCGATACCGCCATTAGAACCGACATCGTCGGTTAGGCGCCGCGGGGCCACGATCGCCGCCCCGCTGAAAATCCCCCGGATCCAGGGCCGAACCACGCGGAGAGCGATTGCGCGCCTCTGCGTCTCGCGAAATCAGGAAGTGGAGCGGCGCCTCTCTTCGAGAGCGGCGCCGGATCGAAGAGATGAAGACCAATCTTTCCCTTGTCGTCCAGGAGCTGCGCAGCCGCGCGCTGCCTTTCAAGAACGTGCTCGGCTTTGCCTTCGCGCATTGGCGCCGGGAGAAGCCGTGGGTCGCGGCAACCGCAATCAGCATCCTGCTCTCGACCATGGCCGACGTGCTGGTGCCGGTCTATGCCGGCCGGCTGATCGACGCGATCGCGCCCGACGGCACGGCGGCCACCGACCGCGCGGCGGCGCTCGATGTCGCGCTGCATGCGCTGATCATGATGATCGGGCTCGGCGCGTTCGGCGTGATGTTCCGGCATCTCGGCTTCTATGCCCTGGTCGAGATGACCCTGCGCATCATGGCGAGAGCCTCGGCGGAAGCCTTCGCCCGGGTGCAGCGCTTCGCCACCGACTGGCACGCCAACACCTTCGCCGGGTCGACGGTCCGGAAGATCACCCGCGGCATGTGGGCGCTCGATCTCCTGAACGACACGCTGCTGATCGCGCTGATGCCCTCGGCGGTGGTGCTGCTCGGGACCACGGTGCTGCTCGGCTTGCACTGGCCGATGATGGGCGCGGTGGTGCTGGTCGGCGCGATCGGCTTCGTCACCCTGGCGGTGCTGGGCTCGATCGGCTATGTCGGCCCCTCGGCGCGGCTCTCCAACCTCTGGGATACCCGGATGGGCGGCGCGCTCGCCGACGCGGTATCCTGCAACCCGGTGGTGAAGGCGTTCGGCGCCGAGACCCGCGAGGATGCGCGGCTGGCAAAGGTGGTCGCCAAATGGCGCAAGCGCACCAAGCGCACCTGGAACCGCGGCACCAATAACGGCACGGCGCAGCTCGCCTCGCTGCTCGTCCTGCGCGGCGCCATCATCGGCATGGCGCTCTGGCTCTGGTGGACCGGGCAGGCGAGCCCGGGCGATCTGGTCTATGTGCTGACCGCCTACCTCGTCATCCACGGCTATCTCCGGGATGTGGGCTGGTATGTCCGCGACCTCCAGCATGCGGTCAACGAGATGGAGGAGATGGTGGCGATCGGCGGGCAGCCGTTCGGCGTCGCCGACAACCGCGGCGCCGGGCCGATCGCGATCACCGGCGGCCGGATCGATTTCGAGCGCGTGCGCTTCCATTATCCCGGCCATGAGCAGCCGCTCTACGACGCGCTCGACGTCACCATCCGCGCCGGCGAGCAGGTGGGCTTGGTGGGGCTCTCGGGCTCCGGCAAGACCACGTTCGTGAAGCTGATCCAGCGGCTGCACGACATCCATGGCGGCCGCATCCTGATCGACGGCCAGGACATCGCGCAGCACGCCCAGGCCTCGCTGCGGTCGCAGATCGCGATCGTCCAGCAGGAGCCGATCCTGTTCCACCGCTCGCTGGCGGAGAACATCGCCTATGGCCGTCCCGAGGCGACCATGGCGGAGATCGAGGCGGCGGCCAAGCTCGCCAATGCCCATGGCTTCATCGAGCGCCTGCCGAGCGGCTATGCGACCCTGGTCGGCGAGCGCGGGGTGAAGCTCTCCGGCGGCGAGCGCCAGCGCGTGGCCCTGGCGCGGGCCTTCCTGGCCGATGCGCCGATCCTGATCCTGGACGAGGCGACCTCGAGCCTCGATTCGGAATCGGAGGCGCTGATCCACGAGGCGACCGAACGGCTGATCGAAGGCCGCACGGCGATCGTGATCGCGCATCGCCTGTCGACCGTGCGGGCGCTGAAGCGGATCCTGGTCTTCGACCGCGGCCGGATCATCGAGGAGGGCGACCACAAGGCGCTGATCAAGCGGCCGGAGGGCGTCTATCGCCGGCTGTTCGACCGCCAGGTGCTGGGGCTGGTGGAGGCGTAAGCCTTCACCAGAACGGCTCCGCTTTCTTCCATTGCCGGCGGCGCTTGCGGAGGGCTTTTCGCAGCGCCGGCCGGCGGTCCTTCTGCGCGGCGAGGAACGCGGCGACCGCGTAGTCGACTTCGGGCGCCGCGGCATGCCGGGCAAGATCGTCCAGCAAGCCGGGGGTCACGACGGCATCGTGGTCTTCGCCGAGCGCGTCCTGCAGCTTGCCCAGCCGCGATTGATAGCGCCTGGTCCCGTCGAACAGAGGGGCGAAGAACTTGACCGCATAGCGCAGCTTCTTGGTCGCGATCCGGTATTTGTGCCGGCGCCGCGCATCGAGCCGCCGGAAGCGGCGGCCGCGCCGGCGCGCCTTGCGCTCCAGGCGATCCAGCGCGCGGCGGGCGAGCCGCCGCGACGGCCTGGCGAGCCGGCCGAGATCGCGCTCCGGCAGCTTGCTCCGCCAGCCGCGATCGGCGATCCAGGCCGCGAGCCCTTCGAGGAAGCTCCGGCTGCGCTCGCTGCGCAAGGCCGCGCGGAGCGACGGAAGGAGATCGGCGCGACGGGTGGCGATCGCCGCCTGCAGCGCGCGGTGATGCGGTTTCTCGATGGCGCCGTCCTTGCGCAACACGGCGAGGCGGGCGTCCAGCGAGTCGAGATTCCGCACCGGGCCGAGCGCATCGGTCAGCGCCTCGGCCTCCGTCTCGAAGACCTCGAAACCGGCGCCGGGAAGCGCCTTGCGGAGAAGCTGCAGGGCGGCGCGCAACCGGCGCAGCCCGACCCGCATCTGATGCACGCCTTCGGGATCCTGTCCGTCTTCCGCCGCGGCGCGGTTGGCGGTCACCTGGTAGAGGCAGTTCTCCAGGATGAAGCCGATCGCCTCATCGACCGTCTGCTCCGCGGAGAGACGCGATGGCGGCGCCTTGGCGATCGGCGAAGAACCCGTGCGGCGGTCGAGATCGAGCATGGATGGGAAAACCCGCGCGCCCGAGGCCGGGTTCCGGCGCTACCATTCGAAGGGATCGGTCTCCACCCGCTTGCCGACCAGGAAGGCGTCGGCGACCAGGCGCAGCGGCGCGTAATCCATGTCGCCCTCGCCTTGGTCCAGCATTTCGGCGAAGCGTTCATAGATGCGTTCGTATTCCTCGAGCCTCGCCTCGACCTTGGGCCGGCCATCGACCGCGAGCTTCGATCCGCCGTCGCGCAGCGCGAGCTTGGTGCCGCTCTCGGTCTCGATGTCGATGTTCCAGCTCTGCGGGCCGGTCTGCCGCCAGTCGACCTCGGCGCTGAGCGGCGCATCCGCCGAAGCGGCGTCGCTGCGGAACGCGATCCGGGCGGCGATCGGCGTCTCGCGGTTGGCGGGCGTCGTCAATTCGGCGGCGGTGATGAAGAGCGGCTCCGGCAGGATCCGGGTCAGGATCGAGAAGGCGTTGATCGTCGGATCGAACACGCCGAAGCCGCCCGGCGCCCAGATCCATTCCTGGCCGGGATGCCAGCGCCGCACATCTTCCTTCCATTCGACATGCAGCCGCGCGATGCGCTGGCCCATGAGCAGGCGCCGCGCTTCCTCGACCGCCGCATTGTATTGCGAGTGCCAGGTGGCGAAGGCGACGCAGCCCTTCTTGGCGGCGACCCGCCGCGCCAGGTCTTCCGACTCGGTCACGGTCGCGGTGGTCGGCTTCTCCAGCAGCAGGTGCTTGCCGGAATCGATCGCGCGCCGGGCGATGGCATGGCGCACGTTGGGCGGCGTGCAGATCGCGACCGCGTCGAAGGCGGTGCCGGAGTCCAGCAGCGCGTCGATGGTCTTGAAACTCGGCACGCCCGGGCGCGCCACGCCGCGCTGGCTGACCAAAGCCGCGAGCGCGAAGCGCGGGTTCTTGGCGATGACGGGAAGGTGCTGGTCCTCGGTGATCTTGCCGATGCCGATGACCGCGATCGCATAGGTTTTTGCCATCCGGGAAGTCTCGTCCAAATGCCGGGAGCCCGGCGCGACAGGGGAAGCAGCCGTTGTTAAGGACGCATGCGATGGCGGTCAAGCGCCCGCTGGGGCATAGTATCGGCTTGATCGACATCGCTGCTCCGCCGGGCCCGAGACCATTGCCCGGCCTCGCGTTTCTTGCTCTTCTGTGATTAAATTCCAGGGGTACGATGGTCACCGTGGATGGCATCGGCAAATCCGAGGTGAAGAATGACGGCCGGCCGCTGGCGCAGCGGCTGCGCCAGCAGTCGCGCGCGCGGTGGATCCCGGGCGCCGGCCTGCTGGGACTGGGCTTCGGCCTCCTGGTGCTGGCCGCGATCCTGATGGCGGCTAACCAGGCCCGGCTGCGCGACAGCCTGAACTGGGTCGATCATACGGAGAATGTGCTGCGCCACGCGGCCAATCTCGACGTTGCGATGGTGGACGTCGAGTCCTCGGTGCGCGCCTATCTGATGACCGACGATCCGGCCTATCTCGACCGCTACCATGCCGCGCGCCAGGTGATGGAGGAAGCGGTCCCGGCGCTGAGCGCGCTGGTCGCCGACAATCCCGAGCAGGTGGCGCGTCTCGACGCGTTGCGTCCGCTCCTGACGCAGCGCATGGACCGCTTCGACAGCGCGATCGCCGACCCGGCGAAGCGCAGCCAGCTTTCCACGCCGGACCAGGTCAATGCCGGCCAGGCCTTGCGCCAGCAGGTTCGCGACGCGCTCGACGCCTTTCGTGCCGACGAGATCGGCTTGCTGGCCGAGCGGCAGGCGAATGCCCGCGGCGCCGCCAGCCGGTCGGTCTGGCTGGTTGCGGCGATCGTCATCCTCTCCGGCCTGACCGCGGCCTTGGGGCTCTTCCTGTTGCAGCGCGAGCGCGGGCGGCAGCGCATCCGCGAGCTGCAGCTCGAGCTGCAACATCTGTCCCGCGTGGCGACGATGAGCCAGACCGCCTCGATGCTGGCGCATGAGATCAACCAGCCGCTCTCGGCGACCACCAACTATCTCGAAGCGACCCGCCGGGTGCTGGAGAGCGAGACCTCGCCCAAGGTCGCAAAGGCCGGCGAGATGCTGAAGAAAGCCGGCGTCCAGGTGCACCGCGCCGGCGAGATCGTCGGACGCCTGCGCCGCTTCATCGGCAAGCAGGAGACCGGGCGCGGCCCGGAGGATGTCGAGACGCTGATCACCGATGCGGTCTCGCTGCTGGGCTCGCTCGGCGGCGCGGCGCATCTGAAGACCGAGATCGCCCCGGACCTGCCGGTGGTCATGGTCGATCGGGTGCAGATCCAGCAGGTCCTGGTCAATCTCGCGCGCAACGCGCTGGAGGCGATGGCCGGCGCGGAGCGCCGCGATCTCACCATCGCCGCCGCCGCGGCCGACGCGACCGTGCGCTTCAGCGTGCGCGATACCGGTCCCGGCTTGCCGGAGATCGTGACGAGACAGCTCTTCAAGCCCTTCGTCTCGACCAAGCCGGAAGGCATGGGCGTCGGCCTCTCGATCTGCCGCGCGATCCTGCTCGATCACGGCGGCAAGATCTGGACCGAGCCCAATCCCGGCGGCGGCACCGTGTTCCATTTCACCGTGCCGATCGCTGCCAAGGCCGGCTGACGCGTTCACGTTTCCGCGATTTGCCTCGGCGCCGCGGCATGCCCAGAATGGCCCCTCCTTTGGGCGTGGCGGCGAAGAGGAGATTTTCATGAAACGTCTGATTCCGACCGCGATGTTCGCGGCAACCGTCGCTCTGGCCGGTCTTCCGGCTTCCGCCGAGTCACCGGTCCATCTGCGCGGCGAGATCGATGCCGTCACCGGGCAGAGCTTCGAGGTGACGCCCTTCGATCAGCAGCAGCAGACCGAGGTCGACTGGAACCAGAAGACGCGCTTTGCCTCGCTGAAGGCGGCGCAGCTTTCCGACATCAAGCAGGGCATGTTCGTCGGCACGGCGGCCTTGCCGCAGCCCGACGGCACGCTGAAGGCGCTGGAGATCCACATCTTCCCGGACAGCATGCGCGGCACCGGCGAGGGCTATCGGCCCTTCCCGCAGGTGAAGCAGGGCACGATGACCAATGCGACGGTGACCAACATCGTCGCGAGCTCGGCCACGACGACCAATGGCGGCAAGACCCTGACTCTGACCTACAAGGACGGGCACCAGACCGTGGTGGTGCCGCCCGATGCGCCGATCGTGCTGCTCGGCCCCGGCGACTCGTCGATGCTGACGCCGCATTCCAAGGTCAGCGTCACCGCCACCAAGAATGCGGCAGGCAAGTTGACAGCGACACGCCTGCTGATCGGCCTCGACGGCGCGACGCCGCCGATTTGATCCGGGGCCGAGTGTCGTCGCGCTGGTTCTGACGTCTCTGCGCTGGTTTTAAAGCATCACGGCTGCAGTCAACCCCACCATACCGCCCCATCTTGGGGCGGGGCATAGACGTCGTGTTCTTTCGGAGAGGTAGAGTTCGGCGCTTCCAATCGGTGAAGACTTCATCCGTCCCCGCCCCAAGATGCGGCGGGTGAGGGTGGGGTTGATTGCAGCCTGAGCGCTCAAGAGCCAGCGCCAAGTCTCGCCGCGCTCTTACAACCGCACCCCGCGCAGCCTGAGCGCGTTGCCGATGACGCTGACCGAGGACAGCGCCATCGCCGCGGCGGCGACGATCGGCGACAGCACGATCCCGAACAGCGGATAAAGAACGCCCGCCGCGACCGGCACGCCGACCGCGTTGTAGACGAAGGCGAAGAACAGGTTCTGCCGGATATTCGCCATCACCGCACGGGACAGAAGCCGCGCGCGCAGGATGCCGCCGAGGTCGCCGCCCAGCAGCGTGATGCCGGCGCTCTCGATCGCGACGTCGGTGCCGGTGCCCATGGCGATGCCGATCTCGGCCGCCGCCAGCGCCGGCGCGTCGTTGACGCCGTCGCCCGCCATCGCGACGACCCGCCCCTCGGCG
>DASZYM010000253.1:0-2209 GCA_035545355.1 Dongiaceae bacterium | reverse complement strand
CGTTCTTCTTCAGCTCGGCGCGCACCCGGTCGAGCCGGTACTTGCGCAGCCGCTTCATATCGACCTGACCCTCGGTGTCGATCAGATCGGTCGGCGGCGTGCGTTTGGCGTGCGTGACCGGGTAGGGAGTGTGAGGTTTCGACGGACGCGCTGAAGCAGGCATGGATGACCCTATGGACCCTTGGGGCAGGTGAGGCCGTCAGCTTGCCACGTGACGATGCGGTGTCCAGGGCCGAAAAGTCATATGCTCAATGAAGGCGTCATGCCGCCGCCAAACCGTCATCGCCGGGCTTGACCCGGCGATCTGGTGCCCGAGTTCGCACGGGAAAGAGATGCCCGGGTCGAGCCCGGGCATGGCGTGCTACGCGACGGTGACCCTGGTCACTTCAGCGCTTTGCAGGCGCGGATGATGCGGGTGCAAGCCTCTTCCAGCGCCTCGGTCGAGGTGGCGTAGGAGATGCGGAAATAGGGCGAGAGGCCGAAGGCCGAGCCCTGCACCGCGGCGACGCCTTCGGCTTCCAGGAGATAGGTCACGAAGTCGTCGTCGCTCTCGATCGTCTTGCCCTGGGGCGTGGTCTTGCCGATCGTGCCGGCGCAGGACGGATAGACGTAGAAGGCGCCGTCCGGCGTATGGCAATGCAGGCCGGGCGCCTGGTTCAGCATGCCGACCACCATGTCGCGGCGGGCCTTGAAGACCGCGTTGTTCTTCTCGATGAAGTCCTGCTGGCCGTTCAGCGCTTCGACCGCCGCCGCCTGGGAGATCGAGGAGGGGTTGGAGGTCGATTGCGACTGCATCTTGGCGATCGCCTTGATCAGCGGCGCCGGGCCGCCGGCATAGCCGATGCGCCAACCGGTCATGCAATAGGCCTTCGACACGCCGTTCATGGTCAGGGTGCGGTCGTAGAGCTTCGGCTCGACCTGGGCGATGGTCGCGAACTGGAAGCCGTCATAGAGCAGATGCTCGTACATGTCGTCGGTGAGCACGTGGATCTGCGGATGCTGCAACAGCACCTCGGCGAGCGACTTCAGCTCGGCGGCCGAATAGGCGGCGCCGGTCGGATTGGAGGGCGAGTTCAGGATCAGCCACTTGGTCTTCGGCGTGATCGCCGCCTCGAGCGCTTCCGCCGTCAGCTTGAACTTCTGGTTCTCACCGCAATCGACGGTCACCGGCTTGCCGTCGGCCAGCAGCACGATGTCCGGATAGGAGACCCAGTAGGGCGCCGGGATGATGACCTCGTCGCCGGCATTGAGGGTCGCGACCAAAGCGTTGAACAGCACCTGCTTGCCGCCGGTGCCGACGGTGATCTGGTCGAGCTTGTAATCGAGCCCGTTCTCGCGCTTGAACTTGGCGATGATCGCCTTCTTCAGCGCGTCGGTGCCGTCGACATTGGTGTACTTGGTGTCGCCGGCGCGGATCGCCTTGATCGCCGCTTCCTTGATGTTGTCCGGCGTATCGAAATCCGGCTCGCCGGCGCCGAGGCCGATGACGTCGCGGCCGGCTTCCTTGAGCTGGCGCGCCTTCATGGTGACGGCGATGGTGGGGGACGGCTTGATCCGGTCGAGACGGTCGGCGAGGAAGGCCATGGTGCTCACTTCAGGAAGAGACGGAAAACGCGGCGGAAAATAACGCCCGCGGGCGGATGGCGCAATGCGCCATGCGGGCAAATGACCTGAAAAAACGCGGTGTCAGGGCGGTGACCGGCGCAAAACGGATTGTGTGGGCACAATGCGGCGCCGGTCCTGGCCCCGCCGGCCCCGGCGCTCTGGCTCTTCTGGCGGTGCATGCCGGGCGCGATATTTCCCCCCAAGGCTCGGATCAACCGGCCGCCAGGGGAAGCGCCATGCCGCTGCAGATCATCGGTGCGGGGTTCGGCCGCACCGGAACGATGTCCACCCACACCGCGCTCAATCAGCTCGGCTTTCCCTGCTATCACATGTTCGAGGTGCTGCGGAATCCGGCGAACAGGACGCATCTCGATTTCTGGCGCAAGGTCGCCGACGCGCCCGACGCCAGGCGCGGCGACTGGGAGACGGTGTTCTCCCGCTACACCGCCTCGGTCGACAATCCGGCGGTCTGCGTGTGGCGGGAATTGCTGCGCGCCTATCCGGAAGCCAAGGTGCTGCTGACGCTCCATCCCAAAGGCGGCGACGCCTGGTACGAGAGCGTGATGGAGACGATCTACTTCACCGAGTGCGCCTGGCAGTTCAA
>DASZYM010000252.1:0-2928 GCA_035545355.1 Dongiaceae bacterium | reverse complement strand
ACGCGGTTCTGCAGCGGCATCGGTCATCCGTCCTGGTGAAAACGATCCTAGAGCCTCGGACGGTCAAATAGGCCCGCGCTGTTCGCCACCAGCAGCCCGCTGCGTCGTCAGAGGTCTCGACCGTAGCACCGCTACGCTCTTCGCCCTCTTCCTAGCATCGGACTCGCTGCTGGCGAACAGCGCGGGCCTATTTGACCGTCCGAGGCTCTAGCCTAGCCGGCAGTCCGGGGTTTCATCCATCCGGAACTTGTCATTGTCGCCACAGCGCTCCCATGCGCTTGCCTCCGCTTTGCAATCCGTGTGCCTGCATTAAGGCAGCGGCGGTTCGCACAATGCAGGCGGCGCTCGGAACCGCGCCTATCGGTGATCGTTTGGCGTCGCATTGACCCATGCGCAGCGCGCCCATGCGCGGCGGCCCCCGAACTGCGAGCGGAAATCGGATTGAAGCAGCGATTCACGTACATCGATCGAACCAGGGGCCTCGCGATCTTTCTGGTCGTGGTCGGACATCTTGTCGCGCGCCGGCCGCCTCCGGGTCCCGACATCGAGTGGTATGTGCTGGCGAAAGAGGCGATCTACGCCTTCCATATGCCGCTCTTCATCGGGGTAAGCGGCCTGGTCTACGGCCTGAGCTGGCGTCCCGGCGACACCGTCATGGACGACCTGCGCGATGCGCGTCATCGGGTCCTGCGGCTGCTGCCCGCCTATCTGCTGGCGGGACTGACGATCTTCCTCGGCAAGCTCGCTTTCCAGCTCGTGACGCCGGCGGTGGACAACCGGGTCGAGGACGGCGCGGACGAGCTGGTCACGCTGGTGTCGCAGCCGACCGCCAGCTATTGCGCCTTCCTCTGGTACATCTACGGCCTGGCCATCCTCTACATCGCGTTCCCGCTGCTGTTCCGCGCCGTCAAGGGCCGGATCGGCTGGCTGCTGCCGCTGACGGCGGCGTTCTGGCTGCTGCCGACCAGCCAGTGGTTCGCCTGGGACGCGCTGCAGGTGCTCAGCCTCTTCTTCCTGATCGGCGTGATCGCGGGCCGCCATCACGCGCTGACGCATCGCTGGCTGGAGACCTTCTGGCTGCCGGCGCTGGTCCCCTTCGTCCTGCTGCTATCGACCGGGGCGCATGACCAGCCGGCGGCGCGCTGGATGACGGCGGCGCTTTCGATCGTGGCGCTGCCGGGCCTGATGCGCGCGACCGAAGGGCTGAATTTGAGCCTATTCGAGACGCTGGGCCGCTACACCTTCATCATCTATCTCACCAACACCGCCTTCATCGGGCTGGTGAAGGCGGCCTCGTTCCAGCTCGGACTCTGGCAGTCCTCGCATTTCCCGATGATCGCGGTCGTCATGACGGTGGTGGCGATCGGCGGGGCGATCCTGCTGAAGCGCCATCTGCTGCCTTTGGTCCCGGCGCTCGACCGCATCACGACCTGATTGCGGTCCGTCGGTCAGCGGGCCCGTCGCGCGAAATCCGCGACCGCGGACCAGTCGCGCTCGCCGAGGCCGGATTCGATGGCGGCGCTCATCTGCCGATGCACCGCCTGCAACATGGGGAGTGACTTCTGCGCTTCGCCTGCGGCGGCGGCGGCAAGGCCGACATCCTTGAAGCCGAGCCGCATGGTGAAGCCCGGCTCGAAATCCGATTTCAGGATCTTGGCGCTGTAATTGTCGTAGACCCGGCTGCCGCCGAACAAAGTGCCGAGCACGACGTCGAAGAACGCGTCGGGCGAGACGCCGTTGCGCTCGACCAGCACGCTTGCCTCGGCCATGGCCTCGATCGCCATGGCGATCATCATGTTGCCGCCGATCTTGGCGGCATTGGCCTGTTTCGGATCCTCGCCCATGACCCAGGTCTTGCGGCCGATCGCGTCGAAGATCGGCCGGACCTTGTCGATCGCCGCCGCCGGTCCCGCGGCGACGATGCCGAGCTGGGCCGCCTCGGCCACATCCGGGCGCCCGAAGACCGGCGCGGAGACATAGGCGATGCCGGCCTCCCGGTGGCGCCGGGTCAGCTCCTCGGCGAAGGCGACGGAGATCGTGGCGGTCACGATATGCACGAGGCCCGGCCGGGCTTTGCCGAGCGCACCGGAATCGAGCACGACGGTGCGGACCGCCGCATCGTCCGAGAGCATGGTCAGGACCGCGTCGGCCGCCGCGAAGGCATCCGTCGGCGAAGCAACCGGATCGAGCCCGGGGACGGCGCGGATCGCCTCCGGCGTCCGGTTCCAGGCATGGACCTTGTGGCCGGCTTTGACCAGGTTCCGCGCCATGCCGGCGCCCATTCTGCCCAGACCGATGAAGCCGATATCCATGGGAGTCTCCTCGTGCTCGTGCCGTGAACCGCGTCCATTCTAGATAGCTCGACATGGCCGGATTGACACTGTGCTAGAATGCTAGCATTCTAGTTCCCGTGACCGATGACGACGTCAAGCAATTCAACGTGTACCTGCCGGTCGGGCTGATCCGGGAGGTGAAGCACCACGCGATCGAGGCGGAGCTTTCGCTTTCGGCGCTGGTGGCCGAGGCGTTGCGCGCCTATCTCGACGCCGCATCGCGGCGCTCGTCCAAGAAGGAGAAGTAGGATGAAGACCGAGGGTATCGAGGCCGTGTTCCTGACCACCCACAACTGGGGCAAGGCCGCGAAATTCTTCCAGGCGCTGGGCTATGCGCTGGAGTTCGAGACCGATCACAATTCCGGACAGTTGCGCGCCGCATCCGGCCCGTATCTCTTCATCGCCGAAGTACCGCAGAATCAGCCCGCGGCCCTGCAGCTCGTCATGAAGGTCACCGATGCCGGTGCGTTCAAGCCGGAGCCCATCGTCGAGGTCGTGACTCCGTTCCAGCCGACCCATTGGGGCACGCAGGAGATGACGGTCAAGGACCCGGACGGACGGCTCTGGAGCCTGCAGGCCCCCAAGGCGTGACCAT
>DASZYM010000251.1:0-11783 GCA_035545355.1 Dongiaceae bacterium | reverse complement strand
GGTGAATCCGCGCCCTCGACCAGGGCAGCATGGAAGCCGGCATGGGCATCGGCCCAATCGTCCGCGGCGCGCACAGGATCGGAGGCGACGCGCTCCGGCGTCTTCGACAGGCGATGGAAGGCCGCCACCAGCCGCGCTTCCCAATCGACCGTGCCGACCGCGATCGCGCGCCGGAGGCAGAGCGTTTCCACCTCGATGCGCACCATGGTCAGGTCCTTGAGGTCGGCAACCGAGATCGGCGCGGCGCGGAAGCCGCGTTGCGGCTCGGAGATCACCAGGCCTTCGGAGGTCAGGCGCGACAGGGCCTCGCGCACCGCGCCCAGGCTGACCGAGAAGCGTTCACAGAGATCCTGGATCTTCAGCTTGCTGCCCGGCGCAATGCGGCAGGCCAGCAGGTCGGCGCGCAGCCCTTCATAGGCGCCCTGGGTCAGGTTATGCGTGCTGTCGCGTGGCATGCGGCTCCAGAGCGGCGAATATATTATCGTCGCCTGTAACACTAGACGCCAAAAAATATATTTTCAATTGACAAATATAATTTGGTCGCGCGATGCTTCGGCCAAGCCACACGGACATTTGATGCCGGAGTCCTAGCGCGCAATGATCGAGCTCACCGGAGTCTCGAAGTCGTTCACGACGAAAGACGTCGGCACCGTCGCCGCGCTGAAGGAAGTCACGCTCCGCATCGAGGGCAACGAGTTCTTCACTTTGCTCGGGCCGTCCGGCTGCGGGAAGACGACGCTGCTGCGCTTGATCGGCGGTTTCGAGAGTCCGAGCACCGGCGAGATCCGCATCGACGATCTCGATGTCGCCGCACTGCCGCCGCAGAAGCGCCCAGTCAACACCGTGTTCCAGAGTTACGCCCTCTTCCCGCACATGACGGTCGCCGGCAACGTCGCCTTCGGCCTCGAGATGTGCAAATGGCCGAAGGCGGAGATCGATGCGCGGGTGAAGCAAGCCTTGGCGCTGGTGCGCCTCGACGGCTTCGCCAGCCGCAAGCCGACCCAGCTCTCCGGCGGCCAGCAGCAGCGCGTCGCCCTGGCCCGCGCGCTGGCACCCAAGCCCAAGGTGCTGCTGCTCGACGAGCCGCTCTCCGCACTCGACTTGAAGCTCCGCAAGGAGATGCAGAGCGAGTTGAAGCGCTTGCAGCGCGAGACCGGCATCACCTTCGTCCTGGTGACCCATGACCAGGAAGAGGCGCTGGCGATGTCCGACCGCATCGCTGTGATGCGCGACGGGCTGGTGCTGCAGGTCGGCACGCCCAAAGCCATCTACGACAATCCCAACAGCCGCTTCGTCGCCGACTTCATCGGCGAGGCCAATCTCGTGCCTGGCAAGGTGCTGGGCCGCGCCGATGCGATGACCGTCGCCGTGCGGCCGGAGCGCGTGAGTCTCGCGCGGCTCAACGGCCATGGCGCCCGCGCCAAGGGCGAAGTCGCCGGCGTCACCTTCCTCGGCCTCGACACGCTCTACGAGATCCTGCTCGACGGTGTGCGCGTGCGGGCAAGGATCCGCGATGCCGGCGAGCCGTTCCACCCCGGCGACACGGTCGCGGTCGATTGGCCGGACACGGCCGAGCGCGAATTGCTGCACTGAGCGCGGGGAGCGATGGGCCGGCAAAGCACATGGCTTCTGGTCGCCCCGGCCGTCCTGGTGATCGGCGTCTTCATGCTGATCCCGATGTTCATCGCGCTCGCCTATTCCTTCATGACCGCCAACCCCTATGGCGGCGTGCAGGCGCCGCTGACCTTCGACGCCTATATCCAGTTTCTCTATCAGCGCGATTTCGACGACAGTCTGGTCTTCTCCGGCGATTACATCCTGATCATCCTGCGCTCGATCTATCTAGCGGTCGCGACGACGGCGATCTGCCTGGCGCTGGGCCTGCCGGTAGCCTGGTACATCACCTGCCAGAGCGAGGAGCGGCGACGCGTGCTGCTGTTCCTGATCACGCTGCCCTTCTGGATCAACACCCTGATCCGCACCTATTGCTGGATCCTGATCCTGCGCGACGAGGGCCTCGCCAACAAGCTGCTGCGGGCGCTCGGCATCGTCGCCGATCCGTTGCCCCTCCTCTACAACGACGGCTCGATCCTGCTCGGCCTCGTCTACACCTTCCTGCCCTTCATGGTGCTGCCGATCTACTCCACCTTGGAGCGGATCGATCCGCGCCTGATCGAGGCGGCCTATGATCTCTATGCCAGCCGCGTCGCCGTCTTCCGCCGGGTGATCTGGCCACTCGCCAAGCCCGGCGCGCTGGCCGGCGCGACTTTGGTCTTCGCCCCGGCGCTCGGCTCGTTCCTGGCGCCCGATCTCCTGGGCGGCGGCAAGAAGCTGCTGATCGGCAGCCTGATCCAGATGCAGTTCACCTCGTCGCGCACTGGCCGTTCGGCGCGGCGCTCTCGATCGCCATCACCGCCGTGATCCTGCTGGTGATGGTGCTGCGCGCCTGGCGCGCGCCGCAGCGGGAGGCCAGGGCATGAAGCGGCCGTTCGATTGGCGATACACGCCGGGCTTCGGACCGCTGACCGCGGCGATCCTGGTCTTCCTCTATGCGCCGCTGCTGATCCTGGTGATCTACGCCTTCAACGCCAGCCGGATGGTCACGATCTGGCAGGGCTTCAGCACCCAGTGGTTCGTGGCGATCGCCCAGAACGGCGATATCCGCGATGCCGCCGAGAACAGCCTGATCATCGCCTTCGTCGCCACCATCGCCTCGACCCTGATCGCGCTCGCCGGCGCGCTGGCGCTGGAGCGCGGCACGCTCACCTTCGGGCGCGGCATCGTGACCGGCATGGCGGCGATGCCGCTGGTGGTGCCGGAGATCGTGGTGGCGATCACCACTTTGGTCTTCTTCTCCGCGCTCGGCATGCATCACGGCCTGCTCAACCTGATGATCGCCCATACCGTGTTCTGCATTCCCTTCGCGCTGCTGCCGATCCAGGCGCGGCTCAAGGACATGGGCGGCATGCTCGAAGAGGCTGGCCGCGATCTCTACGCCTCGGAATGGAAGCTGTTCCGCCGCATCACCTTGCCGCTATTGATGCCGGCGATCGGCGCCGGGGCGATCATGGCCTTCGTGATCTCGCTCGACGATTTCCTGATCAGCATGATGGTGTCGAGCGCCGGCTCCACGACCCTGCCCGTCTATGTCTACGGCATGATGCGCCTCGGCGTGACGCCCGAGGTCAACGCCATTTCCACGGTCTTGCTCGCGATTTCTGTCGTCTTCGTCGCCTCGGCTTTGCTGCTGGGGCGGAAGCGGCGCGCCGACTGACAACCAACGAAAACAGAGGAGGACGATCATGAACACCTTGACCAAGACGATCGCCGGCATGGCGCTGGCGACCACCGCCCTGGTGGGCGCCGAGCGCGCCTTTGCCGATGGCGGCGAGCTCCACCTCTACAACTGGACCGACTACACCTCGGACGACATGATCAAGAAGTTCGAGAAGGAGACCGGCATCAAGGTCACGATCGACACCTACGATTCCAACGAGACCGCGCTGGCCAAGATCAAATCCGGCGCCGCCGGCTATGACGTCATGATCATCAGCAACGACTTCGTGCCGATCTTCGTGAAGCAGGGCCTGTTCGAGAAGGTCGATGCCGGCAAGATGCCGAACTTCAAGAACGTCGATCCGCGCTGGCAGAAGCGCCCGTGGGATCCCGACGCCGAATACACCGTGCCCTGGGTCTGGGGCACCACCTCCTACGCCGTCGATACCTCCGTCTATAAGGGCCCGACCGACAGCCTGAAGACGCTGTTCGATCCGCCGAAGGAGCTGCAGGGCAAGGTCGGCATGTTCGGCTCGCCCAGCGAGGTGATCTCGCTCGCCCTGGTCTATCTCGGCAAGCCGCAATGCAACGAGAACCCGGCGGACCTGAAGGACCTGAACGCGCTGCTGCAGGCGCAGAAGCCCTATGTGAAGGTCTACAATTCCGACGGCACGGTCGAGCGCCAGGTGGCCGGCGAGACCTTGATCCACGAGCAATGGTCGGGCAAGGCGCTGAACACCCGCCAGCAGAAGGCGAGCTTCAAATACGTCTATCCGAAGGAAGGCATCATCGGCTGGATGGACAATGTCGCCGTCCCGGTCGGCGCGCCGGATCTGGAGAACGCGAAGAAGTTCATGAACTTCCTGATGGACCCGGAGAACATCGCTTTGCAGCAGAAATATACCGGCTATCAGAGCGCGGTCGCCGGCTCCAACAAGTTCCTGCCCGCGGATGTCGGCGAGTCGCCGGAATTCAACCCGCCGGCCGACGAGAAGATCACCTTCGCCCCGGCCTGCGAAGAAAAGGCGACCCGCGCCTATGACAAGATCTGGACGGGTCTGCGCCAGTAGCGGGTAGGCCTCGGACAGCGGCAAGATCCTCACCACCCGGTGCGCGGCAGCGCACAGAAAATCTCCTTCCCCCGTGGGGGGAAGGCAGGGATGAGGGTCTTGCCGTATACTCGATATCAATGAGCACCACTCCTTCCGCCACCGACCTCACCCGCGACCTCGTCCGCCTGCGCTCGATCAATCCGCCCGGCGATGAATCGGCCTGCGCCGATCTGCTCGCGGGGATTCTGGAAGCCGGCGGCTTCCGGGTCGCGAAGCACGATCTGGCGCCCGGCCGCAGCAACATCGTCGCGCGTCTCGACGGCGCGAGCGATGGCGAGCCGCTTTGCATGACCGGCCATATGGACACCGTGCCGCTGGGTGCGGCGCCCTGGCAGCGCGATCCGCTGGCGGCGGAGCGCGAGGGCGACAAGATGTATGGCCGCGGCACCAGCGATATGAAAAGCGGTGTCGCCGCCATGGCCCGCGCCGCGCTCGATCTCGCCAGACTGCCCAATCGCAAGGCCGGCCTGGTCCTCATCTTCACCGTCGGCGAGGAGACCGGCTGCGACGGCGCCCGCTATCTCGCGGGCTTGAACGGTGTGCTGCCGAAAGCCGGCGCGCTGCTGGTCGGCGAGCCGACCGGCAACGTGCCGTTGATCGGCCATAAAGGCGCCCTCTGGCTGAAAGCCGCGTTCAAGGGCGTGACCGCCCATGGCTCGATGCCCGAGCTCGGCGACAATGCGGTGCTCAAGGCCGCCAGCGGCGTCACGCGCCTCTCCGAGCACCAGTTCGAGGCCGACCGGCATCATCATCTCGGGGGCCCCAGCCTCAATGTCGGCTCGCTGCATGGCGGCGCCAATGTCAATTCGGTGCCGGATCAGGCCGAATTGCAGATCGACATCCGCACCGTGCCCGGCCAGTCCAACGCGGCGATCGGCCAGGAAGTCGCCCGCGTGCTCGGCGAAGGCGCGGAAGTCTCGCGCATGGTCGATGTCGGCGCCGTCGCCAGCAATCCGCAGAACGAATGGGTCAGCGGCGTGTTCGATCTCTACGAGCGCACCACCGGCGCCCGCATCGATCCCAAGGGCGCACCCTTCTTCACCGACGCCTCGGTCCTGGTCCCCGCCATGGGCGGCATCCCGGCACTGATCCTCGGCCCCGGCGAAACCGCCATGGCGCACAAGACCGACGAGTATTGCCATGTCTCGAAGATCGAGGCGGCGGTGGCGCTGTATGGCGAGATCGGCCGACGCTGGCTAGGTGTCTAAGATAGCTTGCTCTCAACTCGTCATGGGATTGGGCAGCAGTGTTTTTCCTTGACTTTTAAGAACAAAAGAAGTACGCTCCGACCGCCAAATCAGGGGCAGGCTTCGACCTCAGCATGCAGCCTCATAACCCCGGCCGCGACTTATACCCGGCTTATACGGAATCGCATTTCACCTTCCGCCCTCCCGCGCGCACGAAACCGTGCAGCGGCAGTGACTTGGCGCACCGCAGCGGGGTCTTCTTAGGCGCCGGTCGGTAAAGAAAATCAGCGCGCCGCGCGCCGTGCCGGCGCCGCGGCACGCTTGCGCTGCGGCAGCTCTTCCAGATCCGCATCCAGCAGGATCGCCGTCGTGGCGCCGAGATGCTGGGCGAGCAGCTTCACCGCCTTGTCGGCGTCGCGGGCGAGCACCGCGTCCATGATCTTCTGGTGCTCGTCGCCGATATTGCGCTTCTTCGGCGCGACCGAGACCGAGAGCCGGCGATAGCGCTCGCTCTGGTCATAGAGCTGGCCGTGCAGCCGCATCAGCCACGGACTGCCGCAACCTTCGACCAAAGCGGTGTGGAACGCGGCATGCGCCTCGGCCCAATCCTCGCTGGAACGCGTCGGGTCGCCGGCCGCGCGTTCCGGCGTGCGCGACATGCGATGGAAGGCCGCGACCAGCCGGGATTCCCAATCCACGTCGCCGTTCTCGATCGCCTTGCGCAGGCACAGGCTGTCGATCTCGATCCTGACCTTGGTGAGATCGGTGAGATCCTCGGGCGAGATCGGCGCCGCCTTGAAGCCGCGCTGCGGCTCGGCCGTGACCAGCCCCTCCGAGGTCAGGCGCGACAAGGCCTCGCGGATGGCGCCGAGGCTGACCGCATAGCGGGTGCAGAGTTCCTGGATCTTCAGCTTGCTGCCCGGCAGCAGGCGGCAGGACAGGATGTCGGCGCGCAACTGCTCATAGGCGCTCTGCGTGAGGTTGACGCCGCTTTCCTTGGGGTTCGCTGCGCGCATGGATGGACTCGGGAGTAAAGGCTGCAGCCTGTTTAGCCTATCCGCAGATTCCGTCAAAAAATATATTTTACTTTGACTGATATATATCGTTGCCGCACAATCGCGGCCGACACCAGCGATCCAGCGGAGGACATTGCGTGCGTTTTGCAGCCTATCGTTCCGGTCGAGGCGAGGGCCTGGCCGTTCAGCTCCCGGGAGGAGAGTTTCGCGGCCTGACCGTGCTCGACGCGAAATATCCGGGCTCCCTCGCCAAGCTGATCGCCGCGGGCACCGACGCGCTGAAGAACGCCGCCGCGGTCCTCGCCGGCGGACCGGCGATCGACCCGCGCACCGCCCTCTTCCTCCCGCCGCTCGCGGCACCGGGCAAGATCGTCTGCGTCGGCCTCAATTACGTCGATCATTCGCTGGAGAGCGGTTTCACCCCGCCCTCCTATCCGACGATCTTCGCCCGCTTCGCCTCCAGCCTGATCGGTCACGGCGCGCCGATCCTGCGCCCCGCCGCCTCGGTGCAGCTCGACTATGAGGGCGAGATGGTCGCCGTCATCGGCAAAGGCGGCCGCCACATCCCGAAAGCCCAGGCGCTCGAGCACGTGATCGGCTATTCGATCTTCAACGACGCCTCGATCCGCGACTTCCAGACCAAGTCGCCGCAATGGACCGTCGGCAAGAATTTCGATTCGACCGGCGCCTTCGGCCCGGTCTTCGTCACCGCCGACGAGCTGCCGACCGGCGGCAGGGGGCTGAAGATCCAGACCCGACTCAACGGCCAGGTGGTGCAGAGCGCCACCACCGCGGACATGATCTTCGACGTCGCCAGCCTGATCGCCATCCTTTCCGAGGCGATCACCCTCAATCCCGGCGATATCATCGTCAGCGGCACGCCGTCCGGCGTCGGCATGGCGCGCAAGCCCCAGCTCTTCATGAAGCACGGCGACACGGTCGAAGTGGAGATTGAAGGCATCGGCATCTTGCGCAACCCTATCGAGGACGAAGTCGCCGCCGCCCCGGTGCGCGCGGCGCAGTAGGCCGGGCGCGCGGCGGAATGGAAGACAAGAGACAGAGGAGGACATCATGACCCGTGTCGTGTTTCGCAATGCCAGCGTCTGGGACGGCAGCGGCGCCGCGGCCTATCCGGCCGACGTGCTGGTCGATGGCGGCCGCATCCGCACCGTCGCCAAGGCCAAGGGCCAGCTCGCCGCCGAAGGCGCGCAGGAGATCGACTGCCACGGCCTGACCTTGATGCCGGGTCTGGTCGAGGGTCATGCCCATGTCTCCTTCGGCGGCGCGATCAACGATTCCGATCTCGGCAACATCCCGCCGGAGGAGCACCTCCTCCTCACCATGCGCAACGCCAAGACCCTGCTCGATCACGGCTTCACCTCGGCCTACAGCGCGGCGACCTCGAAGCTTCGTCTCGACGTCGTCATCCGCAACGAGATCAATGCCGGCCGCCTGCCCGGCCCGCGCATGAAGGCCGCAAGTCCGGAGATCACCGTCACTGCGGGCCTCGGCGACGAGCGCAAGAACCACATGTACTACGAGAGCTTCGGCATGATCGCCGACGGCCCGGAGGAGATCGCCAAGGCGGTGCGGCTCTGCTGCCGCGAGGGCGTGGACAACATCAAGATCAACATCTCCGGCGACGATCTCGGGCCGCTGGCGCGCGGCGGCATCACCACCATGCGCGAGGACGAAGTGCAGATGGCGGTCGATGTCGGCCATGATTTCGGCAAGCGCATCAACTGCCATGCCCGCGCCGCGAAGTCGGTGAAGCGCGCCGTCAAATGCGGCGTCGACGTGATCTATCACTGCGAGAGCGCCGACGAAGAAGCGCTCGACATGCTGGAATCGGTGAAGCACAGGATCTTCGTCGGCCCGGCGATCGGCATCATCTGGGGCACGATCCATGACGGCGAGCCGCATTTCTCCAAGGAGTTCGCCCTCTCGATCGGCATGCAGCGCGTCATAGACGACAGCCTCAAGGTCTATACCGAGCTCCGCAAGCGCGGCGTGAAGGCCGTCATCGGCGGCGATTACGGCTTCATCCAGTCGCCGCAAGGCACCAACGCCAAGGACCTGAAGCATTTCGTCGATCTGCTGGGCTACTCGCCCAGCGAGGCGATGGTCTGCGCCACCAGATACGGCGGCGAGATCATGGGCATGGGCGACGAGCTCGGCCAGGTGAAGGAAGGCTTCATCGCCGACCTGCTGCTGGTCAACGGCGACCCGTTGAAGGACCTCGCCATGATGGTCGATGAGGACAACCTGCTGGTCATCATGAAGGACGGCGCGTTCCACAAGGACAACTCGAAGGCCGCCAAGGCCAATAAGAAGGCGGCCGAGTAACCACCATGGGAAGCCCGCAGGTCCCGATCGATGTCGATCCCGAGAGCGGGATCTGGCGCACCGATGGGCTGCCGATGGTCTATCTGCCGCGGCACTTCCTGGTGAACAACCATCTCGCGGTCGAGGAAGCCCTCGGCCGCGACGCCTATCGGGCGATCCTGCGCGTCGCGACCGAGAAATCGGCGATCCACTGGTGTCGCGCCGAGATGAAGACCCACGGCCTCACGGCCGAGGCCACCTTCCGCCACTATTTCAATCGCCTCTCCCAGCGCGGCTGGGGCCGATTCGCGGTCGATCGCATCGACACGCACGGGCGGCAGGGCGGCATCTCGATCCGGAACTCGATCTTCACCCTCGAAGCCGCGCGGCGCGCCGCCGTCGGAGAGGATCGCGGCGAGGTCCCGCTCTGCTACATGTTCGAGGGCTTCATGACCGGCGCCTTCCGCTTCCTGCTGGAAGCCGAGGGAAAAGATGCCGCGGTCTCCTGCTCCGAGACCCACTGCGCGGGCGACGGCGTCCATACCGATTGCGGCTTCAGCTTCGGCGCCTGAGGCGCCGCGCGATTCGCCGAGCATGAAAATCGACTGTCCCGCGCAGGACGGATATCGTAGGTTGCACCCTATCGTTACACGATACGAGTCGGCTTCCGTCGCCTTGAAAGACCCTTTGGCCCCGCGCTTCGGGACGTTCCTGTATCACCTGGGCAGTATCGTCGCGCTGCTGGGCTTCGTTGTGGCGGGTTGGATCGTCGCGCATCCCGGGGACGGTGCCGGGTTCCGGATCTGGGTCTATTGCGGCGCGGCCATCGCGGCCTGGCTGCTCGGCCGGGTGGCGCTCTACATGCTCGCCAGGCGCTGACGACGATCGCACCCGTGGCGATCAGGCGGAAGGTTCGTACAGTCGGCTGCGCGGCGTGAGCCCTGAGACATACCGGGTCACGATGTCCGTCTCCCGGTTCCGGATCTCGGCGGCGTTCCGGCGGCGGATCGCGGCGCGTACCAGCTTGCCGCCGATATAGCGGAACGGCTCCGGCGGCAGGCTGGTCCGGCGCGCGAGGCCGACCAGGCCGCTCCGGCTCCAGCGGTCGTCGCGTTCGAGCACCAGGCTGGCGAGGATGCGGCCGCCGACCGGCGTCTGCGCGATGCCGGTGCCATTGAAGCCCATGCCGAAGAAGATGTTCCGATGATCGCGCAGATGATCGAAGACCGGGATGTGCTCCGGCGTGCAATCGATCGGTCCGGTCCAATCGTATTCGGCGCTCACATCGCCGAGTGCCGGATAGACGCGCCGCAGCTCGCGGATATTGCCGGCACCATGTTGCGGGCTGCGGTTGAAGCCGGCGCCGATATGCGCGCCATAGGCAAGCTCGCCGCTGCCGCGGCCGAAGATCACCCGGCCGTTCGGCGTGCGCTGGTAATAGAGCACCTGCGCCTGGGAATCGCAGATCGAGGCGCCGTCGCGCCAGCCGATCCGATCGAGCAGGTCCGGCACCGGCGCGGTGGCGACGACCTGGCTGCCGACCACATAGAGGAAGCGCCCGAGCTCCGGGATGCAGGACAGCCAGGCATTGGCCGCCAGCACCACCTTCTCCGCCTGCACTGTCCCGCGGGCGGTGCGCAGCGCGCAGCTTCGCCCCGGCGTGATGTCGAGCACGGGGCTGCGTTCGTGGATCACGACACCGCGCGCGAGCGCGAGCTTGCGCAGGCCGAGCGCGAGCTTCGCCGGATGCACGGTGCCGGCCTTCTCCTCGACGACCCCGATATAGGAGGCGCGCGATCCGGTGCGGCGCTCGATCTCATCGGCGGTGAGCAGGCGGAAGCGGCCGGGCTCGATCGCCTCGGTCATGGCGACCGCCTTGTCCCAGGCGCCTTCCTGCGCCTTCGAACTCGCGGTCCAGAGCCAGCCGTCGAGCCGCAGATCCATGTCGATCGTACCGCTCTGCTGCAGCCGCTCCAGCTCGGCGATGGAATCGGCGGTATCGGCGCAGAGCAGCCGCGCTTCATCGCGGCCGACCACCGGGAGGAAGAGGTCCATTTCTGCGAACCAGGTATGCGCCTGTCCGCCGTTGCGGCCGGACGCGCCGGAGCCGCAGAGATCGGCTTCGAGGATGACGACACGGGTCTCGGGCGCCTGCTCCTTGATGCGCAACGCGGTCCAGAGGCCGGTGAACCCGCCGCCGACGATCGCGACCTCGGCATGCTCCGTGCCTTCGAGCGGCACGGTCACGGCATCGGCGACGGCATCCTGGAGCCAGAACGAACGATCCTTCGGCGCCGCGACCACCGGTGGGCGCAGATGCAAGGATGCCATGGTCAGGCCCGCTCCGCCGGATCGATGACCTCGGCGTATTTCTCCAGCAGCCAGGCCGGGATCTTGCGCGGGCGCTGCGGAAAGCCGCCGATATAGAGGCAGGTCTGCGCGGCATCCGCCGTCGCCTGGCGCAATGCCTCCGCCGCCGGCCGCCGCGCGATGCGAAAGGCCGCGAGGAAACTGGCGATGAAGCTGTCGCCGGCGCCGCAGGTATCGACCACTGAAACCGGCATGGCCGGCGCATGCTGGAGCGCGCCGCCATCGCTGAAGAAGGCGCCGCGGCTGCCGCAGGTGACCACGACCTCGCTTGCGCCAGCCGCTTTCAGCTTCGCGACCAGGGGCTCGACGGCCGTGCGCGGATCGTCCGGGCTGGAGGCGAACACGATCGGCACGCCGTGCAGCGGCAGCGCGTCATGCGCGGTCGAGACGTCGACGCTGAACGGCACGCGGTCCGCGACCAGGCGGCGCAGCAGCGGCGCATGGGCATTGGTGCCGAGATGCACCCAGTCCGCCGCGGCGATGGTCCGGTAATGCGC
>DASZYM010000250.1:0-18804 GCA_035545355.1 Dongiaceae bacterium | reverse complement strand
CTCGCCTTCTCCTGGCGCCTGGTCTTCGCGCCCAAGCATGTCCTCGACTATGTGGTCGCCCATGAAGTCGCGCATCTGAAAGAGATGAATCACGGGCCGCGCTTCTGGAAGCTCTGCAAGGAGCTGTCGCGCTCGATCAACCTCGCGCGCGACTGGCTGGAAGAGCACGGCACCGAGCTCTACCGCTACGGACGATAACTGGTTTCGATCCGCGTCTCTCCTCCGCGGAAGCTGGACCGCCGGGCCTCTTGCCCGGCGGTTTCGCTATGGGGCAAGCGCCGGCATGCGGCCGATATAGCGCGCGCGGGGGCGGATGAGTTTCCCCGTCGTCGCCTGCTCGATCGCATGCGCCAGCCAGCCCGCAAGCCGCGCCTGCGCGAAGATCACGAAAGGCGCGTCCGCCGGCAAGCGGTGGCGCGCCACGAAAGCGGCCAAGGCGAAGTCGATATTGGGCGGCTCGCCGATCAGGCGCTCGACCGCGTCGCGCAAGGCGACGAAGGGCGCCGTCGGCGCGACGCGCGCGAGCAGCAGCGTCGCGCGCGGATCGCCCAGCGGATAGAGCGCATGGCCGAAGCCCGGAATGGCACGGCCGAGATCCAGCCATTGGCGCACCGCGCGCTCGGCGCTGTTGCGCGCCGCATCCTGCAGCAGCGCGTCGAGCGCCGCCGCGGCGCCGCCATGGAGCGGCCCCGACAGCGCCGACAGGCCCGCGAGCGCACAGGCCGAGAGCGACGCGCCGGTCGAAGCCGCGACCCGCGCGGCGAAGGTGGACGCATTGAGCTCGTGATCCGCGAGCAGCACCAGCGCCACACGCAAAGCATCGGCGGCCTTGTCGCCCAGGCGCCAATGCGCGGCGAGCCGAGCATGGATCGGCGCCTTGCCGGCGGTGCGGCCGGTGAAGACCTGCGCCATCCCCGCCATCAGCGCCGCGGCGTCGCGGGCGAGCACGGTCGCGGCCCGGCCATAGACCGGCTGGTCGATCGCGGCGCGCGCGGCGAGGAAGGCGAAGGCGGCGCGACGCGCATCGCCGTCCTTGGGGGACGTGCCTTTCTCCCGCGCCGAGAAGTCGGGCGTGCCGGCGTTCCAAAGCAGAATCGCCACGTCTTCGAGCGTCGCGCGCGCGGCCAGCGCGCAGGCATCCTCGCCGCGATAGATCAGCTTGCCCTCGACCACGGTCGAGATCGCCGAGGGCAGGACCGGCTCGCCCCAGGCGATCGAGCTCTCGGCCACCGCCGCACGGCGCGCGCCGGGCGTGCGCTGGCGCGTGAGGCGGCGCACGTCCTCGGCGTCGTAAAGCGAGCGGCGGCTGTCCTTGGGATCGGGCTTCGCCTTCACCCGGTTGCGGCTGACATAGGCATAGAGCGTCTGCGGCTTGACGCCCAAGGTCGCCATCGCTTCCACCGCGGTCAGCCAGGCCATGCATCGCCTCTCATGTTGATCGAATGTGTCAAGATTGACGTCAACTAATCTAGCGCCAGATCATCGGCATGAACAACAGTGAGGTACGGCCATGGCTGAGACGAAATCGAGCGGGTTGGACGATGTCGTCGCGGCGGAGACCGTGCTCTCCGAGGTCGATGGCGCCAACGGCCGGCTGGTCATCCGCGGCCATGCTCTGGCCGAACTTGCCGGGCGCATGCGCTTCGAAGCGCTGATCGCCCTGCTGTTCCAGGACTTCTTCGCCGATCTACCGGAGACCGCGGAGATCGCCCACCGGCTCGGCCAGGCGCGTGCCGAGGTCTTCGCATTGTGCCGATCCGTCCCCGCCCATCTGCCGCCGGTCGACGCGGTCCAGGCGGCGCTGGCGCAGATCGAGGACGGCGACGATCTCGCCACGGCGCTCCGCCTGATCGCCGTGCCCGCGGTGATGACGCCGCTGCATCGCCGCCGCGCCGCGGGCCTGCCGGCGATCGCGCCCGATCCCGGCCGCGGCCATGCGGCCGATATCCTGGCGATGCTCGGCACCTCGGCCGCCGCGCGTGAAGCGCAGGCGCTGGACACCTATCTGGTGACGGTCGCCGATCATGGCCTGAACGCCTCGACTTTCGCCGCGCGAGTCGTTGCCTCGACACGGGCCGGGTTGAAATCGAGCACCTTGGCCGGGCTCGGCGCACTCAAGGGACCGCTGCATGGCGGCGCGCCGGGCCCGGTGATCGAGATGCTGGATGCGATCGGCACGGCGGAGAATGCCGCGGCCTGGATCGACGCCGCCTTCGCCCGCGGCGAGCGCATCATGGGCTTCGGCCACCGCATCTACCGTGTGCGCGATCCCCGCGCCGACGCGCTGAAGGCGGCGCTCGGCCGCCTGACGCCGAGCGATGCCGTGCGCGGCCGCCTGGCCCTCGCCGAGGCGGTGGAAAAGGCGGCCCTCGACATCCTGCATCGCCGCAAGCCCGGGCGGGCGCTGGAGACCAATGTCGAGTTCTACACGGCGCTGCTGCTCGAGGCCCTGGGCTTCGCGCCGGAGGATTTCACCGCCGTCTTCGCCATGGGGCGCATGGCGGGCTGGATCGCCCATGCCCGCGAGCAGGTCCGGACCGGCCGCCTGATCCGCCCGCAATCGCGCTACATCGGGCCCGGGCCGGCCGAGGCCGCCTAATCCAGATCGATCCTGACCCGCCGGGCCCCCTTGCCCGGCGGTTTCGCTTTCGGGCAGGCTCGCGGCGAACAGCATGGAGGATGCCATGATCGTGCGCATGTGGCGCGGGCCGGTGCCGAAGGCCAAGCAGGCCGCCTATGTCGACTACCTGAAACAGACCGGGCTCAACGACTACCAGAAGATCGCGGGCAATCGCGGCGTCTATCTCCTCACCCGGGATCTCGGCGACCAGGTCGAATTCCTCACCATGACCTTCTGGGATTCGATCGAGGCGGTGAAGGGCTTCGCCGGCGAGGATTACATGCGGGCCCGCTACTACCCCGAGGACGAGAAGTTCCTCACCGTCTTCAACCCGCTGGTGGAGCATTTCGAGATCGCCGCCGGCCCCGAGGAACTGGCGAAGCTGAAGGGATGATTCGCGCGCTTCGCCGACTGCTGACCGGCGCCGTCATCGCCTATCTGGCGGTGCTGGCGATCCTGTTCTTCGCGCAGCGTAGCGTGCTCTACGTCCGCAGCACCGAGCGGCCTATGCTGAACATCGCCGCCCTGGAGCCCAAGCGCGAGATCGTCTGCCTGGCGACGCCGGACGGGCTGCACCTGCGATCCTGGTACTTCCCGGCGACGCGCGCCGGCGCGCCGGTCGTGCTCTACCTGCACGGCAATGCCGGCGATATCGGCAATCACATTCCCTGGGCCAAGTTCCTGATCGATGCCGGCTATGGCGTGCTGGCGCTGGAATATCGCGGCTATGGCGGCAATCCGGGCCGCCCGAGCGAGGCCGGGCTCTATGACGACGCGCGTGGCGCCTTCGCCTTCCTGGGGCAGCAGGGCATCGCCGACCGCGACATCGCGCTCTACGGCGAATCGCTGGGCACCGGCGTCGCCGTCGAGATGGCGACCGAGCATCCGGTCGGCGCGGTCGTCCTGCGCTCGCCCTATACCTCGATCGCCGACGTGGCCGCGCTCCAGTTCCGATACTTCCCGGTGCGCTGGCTGGTGCGCGACCGCTTCGACTCCCTCGCCAAGATCGCCAAGCTCCACGCGCCACTGATGGTGTTTCATGGCGATCAGGACAGGCTGATCCCGATGGCACTCGGCCGCCGGCTGTTCGACGCGGCGCCGGAGCCCAAGACCTGGCTCGCGATCCCCGGCGCCGGCCATAACGACGTGCAGACGCCGGCCGCCGAGCAGGCGGTGCTGGACTTCCTGCAGCAGGCATTCCCGCCGGGTCCACTGGCCGTTTCGGCACCGGTCCCGACGCCTTCGCTGGCGGATTGCGGGACATAAGCCGGCCTCGCGCACTTCATTAACGATTGTCATGCCATTGATTCCCGAAAGCGGAATCCCCATCATGCGGCGGGATGTTTTTACGACGCGCCGTCGGCAGACGGCCGAGGATGGATGCGATGCAGGTCCTGGTCATTCAGAACGACAAGAGTTCGCCGATCTCGCTGCTCGGCGACTATCTCGTGGCGGCGGGGGCGAAGCTCACGACCCTGTTGCCGCATCACGGCGACAAGCTGCCGGTGACGCCGGAGGGCTTCGACGGCGCGGTGATCCTCGGCGGACCGCAGCATGCCCATGACGACGCGCATTATCCCGCCTTCCTGCCCACGCTCGATCTGCTGCGCGCCTTCCATGCCCAGGCCAAGCCGCTGCTCGGCATGTGCCTCGGCGGCCAGCTCATGGCCCGCGCCTTCGGCGAGAAGGTGCGGGTCAACGACCAGTTCGAGTTCGGCTTCCTGCCGATCGAGATCACGCCGGAGGGCCGCGAGGATCCGCTCCTGGCCGGCCTCGCCCCGCGCCAGCGCATCATGCAATGGCACGAGGACACGTTCGGCCTGCCGGAGGGCGGCGTGCGGCTGATGACCGGCCCCACCTGCGCCAACCAGGCCTTCCGCTTCGGCAAGACCGCCTATGGCTTCCAATGCCATTGGGAGGTCTCAGTCGAGCTCGCCAAGGACTGGGTCGAGAATTTCGGCCACGTGCTCCAGTCCAAGCTTGGCGAGGCCCAGGCCAACGAGACCGTCGCCCGCGCCAGGACCGAGTTCGAGAAATACGGCCGCCGCGCCACCGATTTCTGCCGCGTCGTCACCCAGCGCTGGGCCGACCTCGTCACCGCCGCGAAGAAAGCCCGCGGCGAGAAGAGCGACGAGCGCGCGGCCTGACGTCACGTATACGGCCCACTCTCATTCTGTGCCGTCGTTGACGGTCAAGCTTTTGACGATGAACGCTTAATCGTCACGCGTGGGTTAGCAGCGGATTTTTGATTCTGTCTACGTCCGGTCTACGTTGGCCGTGATTGGACGTCGATCGCGCATCGTGCGATCTCGAACCGACAGCAACCATTGTAGCAGGTTTTGCCCCGCTTCGCCTCCGGTTCCGACGGTGCGGAGACAGTTCGTGCGGCGGCGTGGTGAATTCAACACAGCCCACGCACCGGACCGAGCGCTGGCTCCTCAGCATCACGGCTGCATCAACCCTCTCCCTCACCCTCCCCCAGTCTCGGGGGAGGGAAGAAGGTGAGAGCCTTCGAGGAAAAGACGCGTCATCGCGCTCGCAGCGGCCAGCGCTTCACGATGACATGCCGACTTTCGCCATGGAAACTTTGCACCAGGGCGATGTCGCGCACCGTCCAGCGGATCGGCGGAACGTCGCGCGGCGCGATCGGACTATTGGCGTAGAACAGCGTCAGATGCGGGTTGAACGCCTTGGGCACCGCCGACGCACGGCCGCAGCGGAGGATCGACTGGCGGAACAGATCGTGGAGCCGCATCAGGCCGGGAAGGTCGTGACCATCGAGCACGAGATAGTACCGGCGATGCGCTTCGTCGCGCTCCCTGGTGTTGAAGGTCTGCACCCGGTCGAATGAGACGTCGAAGGCCGACATCGTCACGCCGGACGCGATCGCATCGGCCGGCGGCGCGAAATCGGGGATGTCGTCCGGGGTGCACCGCATCAGCGGCGCGAGCGAGATGTGCAGGCGCTCCGGCGCAACAGGCCGCCCGAAGATCCGCTCGCGGGCGACGACCTCCTGGCGCAGCCGGGTCATCGCCGGCCGAATCTCCTCCGGCGGCAGGATGGCGAAATAGGTCACGACCGAGACCTGCGGCCGCGGCAAGTGCGGCATTGCCGGACGGCGTCGGGGCGGGCTGAAGAAGGAGAGCTGGGTCGCCACACCCTACGCCGCCATCTGGTGGATGCGCCTCAGGTCGCGGACGAAGTCCTTGTAGGCCTGCGCCTTCGCATCCTCGTCGGGGATGCGCAGCAGATAGGAGGGATGCACGGTGATGAAGCCCGGCCGGCCGTCGAACTCGGCGCCGCCGCGCGCCTTGGTGACCGAGACCGCCTTGCCGGCGAGCGCGGCCGCCGCCGTCCCGCCCAAGGCCACGACCAGCTTCGGATGGACGAAGTCGAGCTCCTTCATCAGCCACCAGCGATAGCGCTTCACCTCGCCCATGGTCGGCTTCTGATGGATGCGCTTCTTGCCCCGCTGCTCGAACTTGAAATGCTTCACCGCATTGGTGACGTAGACGTGGCGGCGGTCGATCCCGGCCTCCTCCATCGCGCGGTTGAGCAGCATGCCGGCGGGGCCGACGAAGGGCTTGCCGGCGCGGTCCTCCTGGTCGCCGGGCTGCTCGCCGACGAAGGCGATCTCGGCGCCGATCGGACCCTCGCCGAGCACGGCATGATCGGCGCCCGGCACCAGCGGCTCGGCCGCCGAGATCAGCTTGTTCAGCGCGGCGAGCGATTTCGGCTCAACCGTTTCCGCTTCCGGCTCGCGCTTGGTCGCCATTGCTGAATCCCTCTCGATTGTCTCGTGCATGCTTGGGCACCTCCTGGATCAAGCGTCGCAACCGGCCGGGTTTCCGCCCGGGTACGTGTTCATGATATGTTCCGTTTATTGGCGGAGTCAAATCCGGCGCTGCCGGGTGGGCGCGGGCGAAAGCACCGAATTTGGGGTTCCCCCGCCAACCTCCCCCGAAGACGGGGGAGGCTATTCTTGATTAGTGCGCTTCGCCGGCGGAGACGGAGCGGGAGCCCTTCAGCAGCAGCGCCAGGCCGAAGGAGACGACCAGGGCCACGCCGACCAGGGCGAAGGCGTCGCCGTAGCCCATCACCGTCGCCTGCTTGCGCACCGTGCGGCCGATGGCGACGATCGCCTCGTGCCGGGCGGTGCCGAGATCCGAGATGCCGTGGCTCAGGAAGTAGTTGGTGAGCTCGGCGATCCGCTGCCGGGTCGCCTCGTTGAACACCGAGACCGAGTTCATCAGCACGTTGGAATGGAACTGCTCGCGCTTGGTGAGCAGGGTGCCGAGCAGCGCGATGCCGATGGCGCCGCCGAGATTCCGGGTCATGTTGAAGAGACCCGAAGCGGAGCCCGCATTCTCCAGCTCGATGCCCGCGGTCGAGATCGCCGAGAGCGGCACCATGATCAGCGGCTGGCCGAGTGCCCTCACCAGGTTGGGCAAGAGGAGCTGCGGCGCGGCGTAGTCGAGCGAAAGACCCATGTTCATGAAGTTGCTGGCGGCGAACAGGGCGAAGCCGACCAGGATCAGCGCGCGCGGCCCGACCAGCTTCATCAGCTTGGGCACGATCGGGATCAGCAGGAGCTGCGGCGCGCCATACCAGGCCAAGACCTCGCCGATCTGCTCGGCATTGTAGCCCTGGGTCTGCGAGAGATAGAGCGGCAGCACGAAGGACGAGCCATAGAGCGCCGCGCCGAACAGGATGTTCGACAGGGTGCCGAGGCCGAAATTCCGGCGCAGCAGCAGGCGCAGGTTCAGGACCGGGCGCTGCACCTTGAGCTCGATCACCAGGAAGGCGGCGAGCGCGATCGCGGCGATGACCGAGAGCCGCACGATGAAGGGCGAGCCGAACCAGTCGTCCTTGTTGCCTTCCTCGAGCACGGTCTGCAAAGCGCCGAGGCCGATCGCCATGGTCACGATGCCGATCCAGTCGCCCTGCTTCAGGAGGCCGAGCTGCATCGGCTGCTTCTCCAGCGCGAACATCAGCATGGCGATCATCAGCAGGCCGGGGACCAGGTTCACATAGAAGATGAACTCCCAGCCGTAATTCTCGTTGAGATAGCCGCCGATGGTCGGGCCGATCGCCGGCGCAAAGGTGGCGGAGAGCGCGAAGAGCGCGAGGCCGACCGGCTGCTTCGAGCGCGGCAGCATGGTGACGATGATGGTGAAGGCGAGCGGGATCAGCACGCCGCCGGCGGCACCCTGGAAGGCGCGCAGCACGATCATCTCGGGCAGATTGCCGGCAAAGGCGCAGGCGACCGAGAAGGCCAGGAACACCGCGGTGTTCACCAGCAGGTAGGTGCGCATGGAGAAGACCCGCGACAGCCAGCCGGAGAGCGGGATGACGATGATTTCGGGGATGAGATAGGCGGTCGAGATCCAGCCGCCATCGTCGATGCCGGCGCCGATCGCGCCCTGGATATCGGCCAGCGACGAGTTCACGATCTGGATGTTCAAGACCGCGAGGAAGGCGCCCAAGGTCGCGCCGATCACCGCGAGCCAGGTCTTCAGCGAGACATGGTCGGCGGCGTACTGGTGCGCCGTATTCTGATTGGCGGGAGACTGCGGCGCGGCATCCTTGACCAGAGCCGCCGGCATGCGGCTCCAGCTTTCACGCGGAGCCCGTTTGCCTTCGATCATTTCCGCTGCGGCCATGTTCAGTCCCCTGTCTCTTGCAGTCTTTGCGGGGCTCCCCCACCAACCTCCCCCGAAGACGGGGGAGGTATTGGGAGGGTCAGTCCGCTGCCAGCTTGGTGCTCTGCGCCGCGGGGCGCGTGTCGATCACCGGCTCGGCGGACATGCCGGGGCGCAGGCGGCCGACCAGGTCGCCGTCGACCTCAAGGGCGATCTTCACCGGGATGCGCTGCACGATCTTGGTGAAGTTGCCGGTGGCGTTGTCCGGCGGCAGCAGCGCGAATTCCAGGCCGCTGGCCGGCGAGAGGCTGTCCACCTTGCCCTTCACGGTGACGCCCGGCAGGCCGTCGACGGTGATCTCGACCTCCTGGCCGGCCTTCACATGGGCGAGCTGGGTCTCCTTGAAGTTGCCGACCACATAGACCGACTGCAGCGGGACGACCGCCATCAACTGCGTGCCGGCCTGCACGTACTGGCCGACGCGCAGGCTGCGGGCGCCCACGGTGCCGTCGATCGGCGCGACGATGGTCGTGTAGGAGAGGTTGAGCTCTGCCTGGCTCTCGACCGCCTGCAGGCGCGCGACCTGGGTCTCGGCCTTGGCCTTGCCGGTGGTGAGCACATCGACCCGCTGCTTGGCGGCGGTCAAGGCCGCGCGGTCGCGCTGCAGGTTGGCGTTCTGCTGCTGCAACGCCGTCTGCGCGCGCTGCTCGTCCTGCACCGAGGTGACCTTCTGCGCGGTCAGGCTGTGATAGCGGGTGTAATCCTGCTGGGCGAAGGTGACGCCGGCCTGGTCGGACAGGATCGCCGCCTGGGCCTGGCTGATCACCGACTGCTGCTCTTCGAGCTGGGCCTCGATGTTGTCGACATCGGCCTTGGCGCTGTCGACATCCGCCTTTGCCTGGGCGAGCGCGGTCTTGAAGTCGCGGTCGTCGATCCGCGCCAGCACCTGGCCCGCCTTCACCGGCTGGTTGTCCTCGACATGGACCTCGGCGATGTAGCCGGAAACCTTCGGCGCGATGGTGGTGTAATCGGCCTGCACATAGGCGTCGTCGGTCGATTCCAGGTAGCGGCCGGTCTTCCACCAATAGGCGCCGTAGAAACCGGCGCCGGCCACAACAACCGCCGCCACGCTGGCGAGAAGGATGCGACGCAGGTTCCGCTTGGTATTCATCTCTCATCCCCTGAGGGTTGTGCCTGACGGGCAGTCAGACTGTACGGTTCAGTACATACGCCAAAGCAGGGCAAGATCAAGCATTTACGTGGTGACCATCGTCACAGGAGACCATCACGGTACGCATGGCCGAATTAACATATTGAAAAACAACGGTTTGTTTATTCGTACCGTAGGGCCAGGACCGGCCCTTCCTGCGGCGGAAAGGCCGTATGGGCGACGTTGAATTGAACCGTTCGGTACGTTACATAGATGTCATTGACCGGGAGTGAGAGCGATGGCCAGAGCGGCGACGATCCGCAAAGACATGCCTGAGACCGCGGGCCGGACCCGCCAATGCGCCGCCGACCGGCGCAAGGCGATCCTGGCGGCGGCGCATGACGTGTTCCTGGAGCGCGGCTATGCCAATGCCAGCATCGACGCGATGGTCGAGCGTTCCGGCGGTTCCAAGGCGACCGTCTATCAGCTCTTCGGCAACAAGGAGGGCCTGCTCGCGGCGCTGGTCGCCGAGGGCGCGGAGGAGCTCGCGCATCTGGTCGAGGCGCTGCCGCTCGATGGCGGGCTCGAGGAAAGCCTGAGGACCTTCGGTCGCGGCTATCTCAACCTGGTGCTGCGGCCCGAGCGGCTCGGGCTGTTCCGGCTGGTGGTCGGCGAATGCAGCCGCGTGCCGGAGCTCGGCGACGTCTTCTATCGCAGCGGCCCGCAATCCTGCGGCAAGGGCATGACCCGGTTCTTCAGCAGCGTGATGGAGCGCGGCCTGATGCGGCGCGCCGATCCGGAGCGCACCGCCTTCCAGTTCATCCATGCCTTGCGCGGCGACCTCTACATGCAGGTCCTGCTGAACCCGACCCGCGCGCCGACGCCGCACGAGATCGACCGGCATATCGACTTCGTGGTCCGCGCCTTCCTCGACGGATTCCGGGCGTAGCAACCATCGAGCACCCTGCCGGCTGAGACTCACCCCCACCCTAACCCTCCCCCGAATCGGGGGAGGGAAATTTGAACCGTCACCAAATCCACGTCTGCGACTGGCTGCTGCGGTGCGCGCATTGCCACCGCTGAGCACCGTGCTCGGCCTCGCCGCGATCGACGGGCGGCCGCTGCACCGAATGAGCGCAGCCTGGCAGCACGGGGCCCCCGGTCGCGCAGGCCGGCGCATTGCGCCGCCGTTTCACTCCCGATATCCTGTGAAAAGCGGCCACAGCGCCGCCGCAAGGATGGGGACCGGCAGTTCGGAGCAAGCGGTTGATTCGGTCGATCGAGCGGATTCTGCACAAGTCGTTCCGACCCGAGGGCCTGACCGCGGCGCCGGTCGTCTACGCGCTCCCGCCGCTGCCGGGCGAGCGGCCCTCGCGCAAACCGCCGGTGCGCATCTTCATCGGCTCGGAACCCGGCCAGCAGCGCGCCGAGCGTGTGCTGGTCTGGTCGATCCTGCGGCACCGCGATCCGGCCCGCGCCTATGAGATCCATGTCATGAGCGATCTCGCCGGCTTCCGGCGGGTCGGCTGGGTGACCGGCTTCACCAATTACCGCTACGCCATCCCGCATTTCGCCGGCTTCACCGGCCGCGCGATCTACAACGACGTGGACCAGGTCTATCTCGAGGATCCGGCGAAGCTGTTCGATCTCGAGATGAACGGCCACGGCATGCTGGCGGTGGCGAGCCGGACCCGGCGGCGCTGGGGTTTCGACACCTCGGTCGCACTGCTCGACTGCGCGCGGCTCGCCGCGATCTGGACCCTGCATGCGGCGCAGAACCTGGCGGTCGATCAGCTCATGGATCTCACCAACGCGGTCGAAGGGCTGCGCGGCGAGCTCGATCCCGCCTGGAATGCGCGCGACGGCGAATACCGCCCAGGCCGGTCCAAGGTGCTGCATTTCACCAAGCTCCCGGCCCAGCCCTGGCATCCCTTCCCGCGCCAGTACCGCTACCGCAAGCGCCCGGAAGGCGAGGTCTGGCGCGCCCTGGAGCGCGAAGCCGACATCGCCGGCTTCCTGTGGCCGGTCGACGACGCGCAGCCGGTCCACGCCGATTGGCCGGTGCGGGTCAGCGCGCCGGGGGCGGCCGCGCCGCTCGCCGCGGCGATCGGCGATCTCATGGAATACCGGCCCTGGATCTATTTCGCCGATCTCACCGTCTCGGCGGCGGTCGGCTATTTCGCCTGCTGGGAATACTTCACCGTCGAGGATTACACGCTCCAGCAGCTCTTCTGGTTCGTGGTCGCGGGCCTGGCGCTCTTCCGCGCCGGCGTCTTCGTCAACGAGATCGCGCATATCCCCGAAGGCCGGATGCGCGCCTTCAAGGCCTATTGGAACCTGATCTGCGGCATCCCGCTGCTCACCCCTTCCTTCATGTACCAGCCGGTTCGCCCGACCGACCAGGAGGAGCTGGCGCGGCGCCAGGCGGCGGGCATCAACTCCGCGCCGGACCCCGAGGAGCCGCCGAGCGTGTGGGCGCTGGGCTCGCAGGTGCTGAAGGTGCTCGCGGTGCCGGTGCTGGGCGTGCTGCGCTTCATGCTGCTGAGCCCGCTGCTCTTCCTCAGCCCGCGGCACCAGGGCTGGATCATGTGCCGGCTCGCCCTCTACTTCCCGGGCCTGCGGCACAGCGAGGTCTTCGGCCGCGACCTGATGCCGACGGTCGGCTGGCGCCGCTCGATCGCCGAGCTCTGCTGCTTCGGCGTGATGATGTTCGTGATCTTCGCCTATTCCGACGACATCGTGCCCTGGTCGACCTTCGCCGAGCTCTATGCGCTCTCGGTCTTCGCCGTGGCGCTGCACTGCCTGCGGGCCCTGTTCTCGCGCCGCCGCCGCACCAAGGCGACATTGGACCAGGGCATGACCGTCGAGGGGCCGGCGGTGCTCGATGCGCTCATCCTGCCGGTCGGCTCGCGCTATCAGGCGCTGCGCGAGACCGTGCCGACGGTGCCCTATCACAATCTCGGCGCCGCGCATCGCCGCCTGGTCGCCGGCCTGCCGAAGGATTCCGCCTATCGCCGCGGCGTGCGCCGGCTGGGCGCCGCCTTGCGCGCGGCCAGCGGTCTCACACCGAAGAAGCCGAGCGTCGGCTAAGCCGCCGCCGCGCGGTCGCGGACGGCGATCGCGTCGTGCAGCGCGATCAGGCGCTCGAACTCGTCGACATGCAGCTTCTCGATCAGGCGGCCGTTGACGACGCAGATGCCCTTGCCCTGCGCCCGCGCCTCTTTCCACGCGGCGACCACCATGCGCGCCTGGTCCAGCTCCTGGTCGCTGGGGGCGAAGGCGCGGTTGGCGGCGTCGATCTGCTTCGGGTGGATCAAGGTCTTGCCGTCGAAGCCCATGTTGCGGCCCTGCTCGCAGACCGTGGCGAGGCCGGCCTCGTCGGCGAGGTCGAGATGCACGCCGTCCAGCGCATCCAATCCGTTCGCCCGCGCCGCCAGCACGATCAGCGCCAAAGCGGCATAGACCCCGTCGCGCGCCGGCGTGTAGCGGGTGCGGAGCTCGCGGCCGAGATCCGACGTGCCGGCGACGATGCATTTCAGGCGCCGGTTGGCCCTGGCGATCGGCTCGATGTTGAGGATGCAGCGCGGCGTCTCGGCCATGATCCAGAGCGGGGTCGCATCCGGCGTGCCGGCGCGGTTCATCAGCTCGACCGCCTGCAGCACGTCCGCCGCCGACTGGACCTTCGGGAACAGGATGGCGTCGGCGCCGCAAGCGGCGACCGCCTTCATGTCGTCCTCGGCCCATTCGGTGTCGAGCCCGTTGATCCGCACGATCACCTCGCGCGGGCCGAAGCCGCCGGCCTTGACCGCGGCGGCGACCTGGCGCCGGGCGAGGTCCTTGGCTTCGGGGGCGACGGAATCTTCGAGGTCGAGGATGAGGCCGTCCGCCGGAAGGGTCTTGGCCTTTTCCAGCGCACGTTGGTTGCTGCCCGGCATGTAGAGCACCGAGCGGCGCGGTCGGATCGTCATATGCAACACCGGATCCTGGGGGCTCAACCCGGTGACGGACCGGGGTGAAGATCAAGGGTTTAGAATGCTGCAATGGCTAACACGGGCGTCGCCCGGCGGCAATTGTCGGGCAAACGCATCCATCTGGCCTGTCCGCGACAAGATAGAAGGCGTCCCAACCGTCGGGTGAGACCCGTTTCGGAGGGGGATTCTCCTTTGCGAAACATTCTGTTAATCTCTGCGGATTAGATTCCGCGGATGCAGGAACGGTCCCTCGGAAGGCCGTTTCCCAAGTCCGGATAGGGAGAGTTCGATGGACACCAGCGCCGTCACCCTCAGCACAGCGCAAACCAATGCCCTCCAGGGCCTGCAGAAGAACACCCAGCAGATCGACCAGGCGGCGCAGAACATCGCCAGCGGCACCTCGCTCGATCCGCAGGACGTGGTGTCGCTCAGCCAGGCCGCGACCGGCTTCGCCGCCAATGCGGCGGTGCTGAAGGCCACCAACGAGACCACCCAGTCGCTCCTGAACATCACCGCGTAAGCCATCATGGACGTCGCCTCGACCGGTCAGGCCTCGGCCCAGATCAGCACGCTGCAGCGCGCCCAGCAGGCGTCGATCTCCGGCCTGCGCTCGTCCCAGCTCCAGGCGCAGTCGCTCGCCTCGGTGCTGGCGCAATCCGCCGATGCGACCAAGGCGGTCCAGCCGCCGGCCCAGCCGAGCCAATCCGGCAATGGCGGCGATACCGGCGGCGGCGCGCAGAGTGGCAGTAATGCGGGCCAGCCCAGTGGTTCGGCCCGAGGTTCGCTGGTCAACATCCTGGTCTGATCCTGTCGTTTTTCGAGCGCGCTCCGCTAATCCGGCGCTTGGCACTTTAGTCCGCAGTATTTCCCGATCGTTTCCGCTAGGATCGCGCCCGCGATTCGGCGCGCGCCCTTGATTCGCGCGCGCGGAGCTCGCAAGGGGGGATGCTCACTGCGCCGGGGGAACACGTGCCCGCCGACTCTGCCATCCAGGATGCAATCAAGGCCGCCGAGACCGGGGACTTCGAGGAAACCAAACGCATCTGCGCCGGCCTGATCGAGGCCGATCCCAACGATGCCGAGGCGCTCCATCTCTATGGCGTCGCCGCCTATCAGTCCGGCCTCGATCCCGAGGCGGCACTCGGGCTGATCGACCGCGCGATCGGCGCCAATCCCGATAACGGCCGGTTCTACAACAGCCGCGGCGCGCTCCAATACGCGCTGGGCATGAATGCCGAGGCCGAGGCCGCCTTCCGGCAATCGACCGAGCTCAACCCGAAGGACGGCAGCGCCTGGAACAATCTGGGCAATGCCCTGCTCCGGCTCGACCGCGCGCCGGAGGCCGAGCAGTGCTTCCGCCACGCGCTGGCGGTGATGCCGAGCTTCGTCAACGCCGTCAATAACCTCGGCGTCGCCTTCAGGCGCCAGGGCATCCTCGACAAGGCGCTGATCTGCTTCCGCGAGGCGGTGCACCACCACGCGGACTATCTCGACGCCCAGTTCAACCTAGCCGAGCTCAGCCTGCAATTGAACGACCTCGCCGCGGCCGAGACCCATTTCCGCAAGGCGATCGAGATCGATGCCAATTGCGCGCCCGCCTATTCGGCGCTGGCCCAGACCCTGAGCGAGCAGCGGCGAACCGAGGAATCGCTCGCCGTGATCAAGGCCGCCGCCGAGCGGCTGCCGGAAGACGAGGACCTGCAATTCGCGCTGCGCCTGCAGATGTCGAATATGATCCCGGCCTGGCATATCCCGATGATCAACGACGAGGAGCGCAACACCGCCTATGAGCGCGCCCTGGCACGGGCGGTCCAGCCGAGCGACGTCGTGCTCGAGGTCGGGACGGGATCGGCGCTGGTCGCGATGATGGCGGCGCGTGCCGGCGCACGCATGGTCGTCACCTGCGAGGCGGTGCCGATCCTGGCCGAGGTGGCGAAGGAGACGGTCGCGCGCAACGGCTATTCCGACAAGATCCGCGTGCTGTCCAAGCGCTCGACCCAGGTCACGCTCGGCGAGGACCTGCCGGAGCGCGCCGATATCTTCGTCTCCGAGCTGATCAATGTCGGCATGCTGGCGCCCAACATGCTGCCGATCATCCAGCATGCGCGGGTCAATCTCTGCAAGCCGGAGGCGCGGATCATCCCCGAGAGCGCCGTGGTCTGGGCCGCGCTGATCCAATGCGACCACCTGGCGCAGATCAATCCGGTGCGCGAGATCGACGGCTTCGACATGAGCGCCTTCGACATCTTCCGCACGCCGGGCTACAGCCAGATCGACCTCGCCGCCGATCCGCACCGCATGCTGTCGCAGCGCTTCCGCGCCCTCGATTTCGACTTCCGGGTGGCGATGAAGGAGACCGACCTGAAGGCGCTGGCGGTGACCGCGAATGCCACCGGCACGTGCCACGGCATCGCCTTCTGGTTCGACCTGGTGCTGGACGAAGAGACGATCTACCGATCGGAGAGCCGCAACCGCACCAACCACTGGAAACAGGCGGTGCACTTCTTCCCCGACCCGGTGACCGTCCGGCCCGGCGACCGCCTGGACATCGCCGCCGGCTACGACGCGACGCGGATCTTTTTCAACCTGCTGGGCACGCATCAGGGCTAGGCGCGGCGACACCGCCGCAAAGACGGCCGGGGCTATTTCATTTTATGATACGCCCCTCCCCGCCTTCAGGGAGGATGGGCGGGGGACACCCGCAAAGACTCGTCGAAACAGAATCTCAGAGAGCCAAGCATGAAAGCCCGCATCAAATGGGTCGAAGGCCGCGTCTTCACCGGCACCAGCAACAGCGGCCATGGCGTCGTCATCGCCGCACCCGAAGCGCCCGGCGCCAAGACCATCGCGCCCTCGCCGATGGAATATGTGCTGCTCGGGACCGGCGGCTGCACCGCGACCGATGTGGTGATGATCCTGGAGAAGGGCCGTCACGACATCCGCGCCGTCGAGGTCGAGCTCGATTCCGAGCGCGCGCCGGAAGACCCCAAGGTCTTCACCAAGATCCATTTCCATTTCAAGGTGACCGGCAAGGGCCTGAAGCCCGACACCGTCGAACGCGCGATCAAGCTCTCGCACGAGAAATATTGCTCGGCCTCGATCATGATGGCCAAAGCCGGCGCCGTGCTCAGCCACGATTTCGAGATCGTCGAGGCGGAGTAACCTCGGCACCAGATTGCCGGGTCCAGAAGCGCATGTCCGCATGCGCGGAGGGCCCGGCAATGACGATCTTTTGTCGTCATGCCCGGACTTGATCCGGGCATCTCATGCCGAATGTTCTCGGACTAGTTCGTCGGCTTCGGGAAATAGTCCAGCGGCAGGTCCTGCGGGTCGGGCGGGACGCTCTGCACCGGCTTGAAGGCGAGCGAGCGTTTCTGCGCCGCCTCGATCTGTGCCGACGTCATCAGCGCGGCCACCTGCTCGCGGCCCTTGATGAGATCGTCGCGCTCGACGCTGTCGGGCAGGCCGGCGACCGAGATGTTGAGCCACATATAGGCCTTGCCGAGATCGACGCCGGTGCCTTCGCCGTTCTTGTACATCAGCGCCGTCGGCGCATAGGCGGTCCAGCAGCCCTGGTTGGCGGCCTTCTCGAACCAATAGAGCGCCCGCGCATAATCCTGCGGCACGCCTTGCCCGAGATAGTAGACGACACCCATCAGCCGCTCCGCCTCCGGATGCCCGATCTTGGCGAGCCGTTCGAAATAAGGCTCGGCGCGGGTGTAGTCGCCTTCCAGATACGCATTCCAGCCGGCACTCGCCTGGTCGAGCTGCTCGAGCTCCGCCCAGGTATGCGGCTCGTCATCGACCATCACGGGGCGGACGCAAAGCGTGGTCCGGGTCTTGATCGGCTCGTAGGCGGCGCCGGTCAGCGCGGCCTGCGGCGTCAGGTCGGGTGGCGGTGCGGCGAATTGCTGCGGCGGCGTCAGCGGCGCCACGCCGATTCCCGGCGGCGGCGCGCCATCGGGCGGCTGCGGCCCCAGGACCTGCGGCGCGCCGGCCTGCTGCGCGGCGGCGTCCCCGGCGATGCCCAGCATCGCCGCCACCAGGAAGGCTGTCAGGACTCGGTTACATGGCATCGGCACAGTCTAGCATTCTTCATGCCGGTTGATGCCATGCCGGTCCAAAAGGGCCCAAAAGCAGACCGATTCCATGCTTGCCTCGCCTCCACCGAACGGCCACTCTCCGGGCGAAGACTCGAACGGCCCACCAGAGTTCAAGAATGTGGCCGCCGCAAGAATACGACAGGGAATGACCGACCAACCGCTCTATCACCAACCGCTGTCCGGCTCAAAAGACGGCCGCCCGCGGCGCGGGATTCGCCGGCTGCGGCGTCTGATCCGCCATATCCCGCTGATCGGTCACACCGTGGCCGCCTATTACTGCGCGCGCGATCCGCAGACACCGCTGCGCGCCCGCATCGCCCTGTTCGGCGCGCTCGGCTATTTCGTGATGCCGTTCGACATCATCCCGGATTTCCTGCCGGGAATCGGCCATCTCGACGATGCCGCGGTGATGCTGCTGGCGCTGCGCCTGGTCGCCCATCGCATCACGCCGGAGCATCGCGAGAGCGCCCGGACCCGCATCGACGCTTGGACCGGCTGAGCCGCCCCCGCGCCTTCCCCGCCGGCCCTCTTGGAAATTAAGGAATGGCGGGCCATATGGCCGCCATGGCCCAGGAACTCACCGTCTACGACCCGAAGAAATTCGAGCGCGATCAGGCGCGCGTGCAGAACGGCTTCTGGCCGAAAGTGAAGCGCGTCGCCCGCCGCATCCCGTTCGTGGACGAGCTGCTGGCCGCCTATTACTGCACCATCGATCCCAAGACGCCGATCCAGGTGAAGGCGATCCTGATGGGGGCGCTGGCCTATTTCGTCCTGCCGATCGACGTGATCCCGGATTTCATCGCCGGTTTCGGCTACACGGACGACGCGACGGTGCTCTACGCCGCGATCCGCAGCGTCGCCCGCTATATCACCGACGATCACCGCACCAGGGCCCGCGAGACGCTGAAGCGCGCGCTGGCGGATTAGGCTGAACAGAGACCGAGGGTCGCTCTCCCATCAACCCCACTATACCGCCCCAACTTGGGGCGGGGCGGATACGGCGAGCTCTATGCGGCGCTATTCGTCACGCAACGCGGCGTCTTACCGCGAAGGCTCTCGCCCTCTCCTCGCCCCAAGTTGGGGCGAGTAAGAGTGGGGTTGATCTCTCCGCCGCTCCGCTGATCGCCGCGACGAGGCGCGCCCTTGGTGTTGGGCGCGCATGCGTTCAGCCAGCGGTTCATGGCTTCGGCGGCGTGGAGATCGGATCGGCGGAGACCGCGACCGCCCGCGCCGCGGCCGATTGATGGAGCTGTGCCTCGCGGCGCGCGATGTAGATGCCGGAGCCGACGATGATCGCCGAGCCGACGAAGGTATGCGG
>DASZYM010000249.1:0-5064 GCA_035545355.1 Dongiaceae bacterium | reverse complement strand
GGCATCGGTGCCGCAGGGCTGCTCGCCCATCAGCCAGAGCCGGTTGCCGAGGAGATCGGACAAGGCCTCCAGGGACTGCATGCCGAGATCGGCGATCTCGTCGATGCCGTGCCGGCCGATGCCCTGGGCCTGGAGATTGGCCATGACGCGGGCGAGCGCCCCTACGCGGACCTGCTCGCGCATCGGCTCCGGCACGCGGTCGAAGAAATGCGCGGGACCGGCCGCGAAATTCTCCGGGATCGCCCAGCGCATATAGAGGCAGACCCAGTAGAAGTGATCCTCGAGCAGGCGCTCGATCGCCCAGGCCTCGGCGCGCTCGGTCTTGTCCAGCCCGCGGTCGAAATCGAAGCCGTATTTGCGCTCGATATGACGGCGGATGAAAGTCGTGTCGGCGACGATCTCACCGGCATCGGCGATGACAGGGAGCTTGCCCTTGGGCGCCTTGTCCAGGGTCAGCGACGTGTCGGTGACATATTTAAGACCGGCCATGCGCAGCAGGACATGGCCTTTGAGCACATGCGGGCTGCCATCGGGCATGCCGAAATAGGGACCGAAGCCGTAGAGCGTGATCATGACGTTCTCCTTTGACGTCGGGTACCGCCAGGGACATAGTGCCACCCTGCTGCCAGCATGTTGTCAGCATCGGAATGGCAGCATGTCGTCATGAGCATTTCATGAGGGTCCGCCGTGAGAAGAGCCGACCGTCTGTTCCAGATCATCCAGATCTTGCGGCGCGCACGACGGCCGATCACCGCCGATGCGATCGCCGTCGAGCTCGAGACCTCGAAGCGCTCGGTCTATCGCGACATCGCGACCCTGATGGCGCAGCGCGTGCCGATCCGCGGCGAGGCCGGGATCGGCTATGTGCTCGATGCCGGGTTCGACATGCCGCCGCTCACCCTGACCGCGGACGAGATCGAGGCGGCGGTGCTGGGCGCGCAATGGGTGATCGCGCGCGGCGATCCGGCCCTGGCCCGCGCCGCCGAGGACCTGATCGCCAAGATCGCCACCGCCGTGCCGGAGCGCCTCAGGCCGATCGTGCTCGACCCTTCGGCGCGGGCGCATCCGAGCACGCCGCCGATCCCGCCCGATGCGATCGACATGCCGCAGGTCCGCGCCGCGATCCATAACGGACGCAAGATCATGCTCGGCTATCGCGACGAGAAGGGCGCCGAGACCCGGCGCACGATCTGGCCGATCGCCATCGGCTATCTCGACCGGGTGCGGCTGCTGGTCGCCTGGTGCGAGATGCGGCGCGACTTCCGCCACTTCCGCACCGATCGCGTGACCAGCGCCGCGTTCCTCGACGAGCGCTACGCGGAACGCCCCGCCGCCTTGCGGGTCAAGTGGCGCGCATCGATCCGCGAGCGCGCGCGGGAATACGAGAAGGTGCGCGAAGCCGCGCAGTGAGCGGCGCCCGCGGAGCGGGAACCATCGCCGGCGGCGGGGATTGAGTCTGCACGGGGCCGCAGCCCCGCTCAAAACTCCGCCATATGAACCGAATTGGGAGTCGATCATGGATAAGGATCGCGTGCAGGGCGCCGCGCACCAGGCGAAGGGCGCCGTCAAGGAAGCCGCCGGCAAGGTGACCGGGGATGCCAAGCTGCAGACCGAAGGCAAGGCCGAGAAGGCCGCCGGCAAGGTGCAGAACGCCGTCGGCGGCGCGAAGGATGCCGTGCGCGACGCGCTCAAGCACTGAGCGGATCGCGACGGATGAAGGCGGCCGCACCCCGATGCGGCCGCCTTTTTCGACTCCCCGTCGCCGCCGGATTGTGGCGACGCAAAAATCGGCCCTGCCGCCGATCTTCCCGTTGAAATCCCCGACATGCGCACGACATGGCCGGTGTGGTCCACACCTGAGGGAGCCCGCCATGAGACTGTCCAATGCACAGGTGCGCGATGTGCTGCACCAGATGGATGACGCCGTCGTGGTTCCGCCGGAGAACCCCGCGGTCCCGCAACTCGAATCGGCTTTCGGGCCGCACACTTTTTTCCTCGGCGGAGCCGGGCTGCATGTGGTTGAGCGCGGCAACCTCCCCGCCGAGGCCGGCGAGACCGCCTTCGTCGTGAAGATCGCCGCATGGGCCGACGCCGCCCATACCCAGCTCGAGCCGCGCCGGCCCGAAGTCACCAAGTCGATCGATATCGGTCCCAAGCTCGCCGACCTGCCGCACGGCGACGAGGACGGTGACGATCAGGGTTTCTTCGCCGGACACGGCGACGGCGGCTCAAGGCACTAAGCCGCCGTCCTTTCGACCGCGAGGCGCAGGAAGTCGAGGCAGGCGGTGACCGCCGCCTTGGCGCGGAACGTCTTCGGGTACAGCAGTGCCTGGAGCCAGTAGCCGTCGACCATCGCCGTCAGCATGCCGGTGAAGCGGGCGGCTTCCTTCGCCGTGTCGCCGGTCTGCGCGGCTTCGAGCAGGCGCACGATCTCGGGCTCGATCTCGCGGTGGTAGCGGCGCTCGACCTTCACCGAGGCGCTGCGGAACTGGTCGCGCAGGTCGGCATCGACCCAGAAGCTGAACCAGACGGCCAGCTTCTCGGCGCTGAAGACCTCCGCGGTGAAATAGGCCTCGATCATGGCCTCCAGGCGCTCCCAGGGCGCCGGCCCCGCCTTCGCCACCCGGGCGCGCCAGACCCGGTCGAACTCCTCGGCCAGATGGTCGAAGGTCGCGGCCAGCAGCAGATCCATCGAGCGGAAATGGAAGTTCATCAGCCCCTGGGAGAGCTGCGCCTCGCGCGCGACCCGCCCGACCGTGCAGCCGGCGCGGCCATGGCGGGCGATCACATGGATCGCCGCCTCGATCAGCTCGCGGCGCCGGTTCTCGCGGATCGCCGGGTTGATGCCGAGGGTGCGGCGCTTCTTCCTGGGCGCTGCGCTCACGCGACCGCCTTCTTGCGCGGCGGATCGAAGAACATGCGGTTGGTGACCGTGCAGCGCGCCATGAAGCGCTCGATCTTCTTCTCCTTGGGGTACCAGATCTCGGTCCAGATCTCCGTCCCGGGCTTGGCATAAGCGGGCGGCACGCGGGCGAAGGCGATGCTCTTCTTCAGGATCGGCGACCACATGCCCGAGGTGGTGAGGCCGATCTCGTTCTTGGCCGCCTGGTCGGCATAGAGGAAGGCGCCATGGGCCGGCTTGCGGCCTTCGACTTCGATGCCCATCAGGATGTGGCGCGAGCCGTTCTTCGCCTTCTCCTCCTTGAGCGCGCGCTTGCCGACGAAATAGGCGTCCTTCTTCAAGCCGACGGCCCAGCCGATGCCGGCCTCGAACGGGCTTTCGCGCTGGGTCGGACGGATCGCATGCATGGCGCCGATGTAATCGGCATCGACCAGAATGAAGCCGGCCTCGATGCGGACCATGTCCAAAGCCTGGCTGCCCATCGGCGCGATCTTATGCGCATCGCCGAGCTTGAACAGGCGATCCCAGAGCCAGAGCGCATCCTCCGGCTTCACCCAGAGCTCGTAGCCGAGATCGCCGGTGAAGCCGGCGCGGTCGATGCGCATCCAGCGTCCTTCCAGCGTCGTCTCCATGATGCCGAAATGCGGCAGCTTCTCGATGCCGCCGACGCCGAGGACCTTGAGGATCTCCTGCGAGGTCGGACCTTGCAGCGCGAGACCGCAGAAGCGTTCGCTGACTTCCTCGATCGCGACGTCGAAGCCATAGGCGCTTTCGTGCAGCCAATGGAGCTGATGCAAGGCGGCGTTCAGGATGAAGTCGTTCTCGCCGAGGCGGAAGATGGTCCCCTCCTCGATCATCTTGCCGTCATCGTCGCACCAGGCGGTGTAGGCGGCCTGCATCGGCTTCACCTTGGTGATGTCGCGGGTCACCAGGAAGTTCATGAACCGCGCCGCGTCCTTGCCGCGGATCGAATACTTGATCAGCGGCGAGACGTCATAAACCGTGGCGCCGGTGCGGGTCGCGAAATATTCCGACTGCACGGAATCGAAGAAGGCCGGCGAGTAATAGCCCATCCACCGGATCCAGCCATTGCCGTGCATCAGCGCCTCCATCGGCGCATGGAACGGCGTCTTGCGCAGGAAGGGCTTGAGGTGCTGGACGTGGGTCATCGTGCCTCTCCCACGGTTGGTGCGTGACTCGGTAAGAGTCTTCGACCCATCACCCCTGCCCTCTCCCTCCCGTCGGCGTAGGCCGACATTCGTCGGCGGGGGAGAGGGGGATTTTGACAATCTCTCGAAAACAACCGCGAGCGCAGCTCGCCTGAAGAGTCCCCTCTCCCCCTCCCCCTGAGGGAGAGGGTTAGGGTGAGGGGTCGACGGGTGATTGCCGGCATCACGCCGCCCTCCGCAGCCGTAGTGATTTCAATATCTCGCGCGCCGCGTTCGCTCCCGCGGCACCCGAGACGTTGCCGCCGGGATGGGCGCCGGCGCCGCAGAGCCAGAGGCCCGGGATCGGCATCTTGTACTGCTGATACTGGCCGGCGGGGCGCAGGAAGAACATCTGGTCCAGGGTCACCTCGCCCTGATGCCACTGGCCGCCGGCGAGGCCGAACTGGCTTTCGAGATCGTGCGGCGTCAGCACTTCCGATCCGGCAATGCGCGTGCGCAGGCCCGGCGCGACCACATCGAGCGCGTCGATGGTGCGTTCCAGGACCTGGCGGCGCGCCTCCTCCGGCGTGGTGGTGCGGAGCTTGTAGGGCGCGTATTGGAACAGGATCGAGGCGACATGCTTGCCGCCGGGCGCGAGGCCGGGATCGGTCAGGGTCGGGATGACGATCTCCAAAGCCGGCTTGTCGGCGACGCGGCCGTATTTGGCGCAATCGAACGCACGCTCGACATAGTCGATCTTCGGCGCCAGCACCATGCGGCCGGTGCGGCTCTTCCAGGCATCCGGCAGGCCGTCGAGCGCCAGATGCACCTTGGCGACGCAGCCGTTCATGCGCAGGTGCCGGATGCGCTTCATGAACTCGGTGTCGAGATTGCCCGGCTGGACCAGCTTCAGCAAAGTGGTCTGCGGATCGGCGCTGGAGGCGACGATCGGCGCCCGCACCTCCTCGCCGCCGCGCAAAACCACGCCGGTCGCACTCTCCTGCTCGATCAGGA
>DASZYM010000248.1:0-4023 GCA_035545355.1 Dongiaceae bacterium | reverse complement strand
TCCGACGCGCAGTTCTTCTGGGAGCAGGACAAGAAGGTCCGCCTGATCGACCGCGTGTCGGCACTCGACGGCATCACCTTCCACGCCAAGCTCGGCTCGGTCGGCGACAAGGTGCGCCGCATGCGCTCGCTCGCCGCTGTGCTTTCGGAGCGTATCGCGGACGGCGATGCCGGCCTCGCGGACCAGGCGGCGCATCTGGCCAAGGCCGATCTGGTTTCGGGCATGGTCGGCGAGTTCCCGGAACTCCAGGGTGTGATGGGGCGTTATTACGCGCACAACGAGGGACTCCCCGCTGCCGTGGCCGACGCAATCGCCGATCACTACAAGCCCTTGGGACCCAGCGACCTCTGTCCGAAAGTTCCGGTCAGCATCGCCGTTGCACTCGCCGACAAGATCGACAGCCTGGTCGGCTTCTTCGCCATCGACGAGCGGCCGACCGGCTCCAAGGATCCGTTCGCTTTGCGCCGCGCCGCGCTCGGCGTCATCCGCCTGATCCTGGAGAACAAGCTGCGCCTCGGCCTGCGCGCCGTCTTCGAGCAGGCCTACCGCAACTACAAGCTCGGCGATCAGCCGCAACCCGTCATCGGCCTGCTGATGGATTTCTTCGCCGACCGCCTGAAGGTCGCGTTGCGCGAGCAGGGCGTGCGGCACGATCTGATCTCGGCCGTGTTCGCGCTCGGCGACGAAGACGACCTCACCCGGCTGCTGGCGCGGGTCGATGCCTTGAAGGGCTTCGTCGAGAGCACCGACGGCACCAACCTGCTGACCGCGCATAAGCGTGCCGCCAATATCGTGCGCATCGAGGAGAAGAAGGACAGCGCCCGCTACGACGGCGGCGTCGATCCCGATGCGCTGACCGCCGAGGAAGAGCGCGAGCTCTATTCGGGCATGGGTCTCGTATCCGATGCCGCGCGCAAGGCCGTGGCGAAAGAGGATTTCACCGGCGCCATGGCGGCGATGGCGCAATTGCGGCCGCCGGTCGATGCCTTCTTCGACAAGGTGACTGTGAACGACAAGGATCCGAAGCTGCGCGCCAACCGGCTGCGCATGCTCTCCGCCATCAACGCGACGCTCTCGACCGTCGCCGATTTTTCGAAAATCGAAGGCTGACGCGGAATGGCTATCATTCCCATTCCGCGTCATGGTCGGCGTAGGCCGACCATCCACGAGTTTCTTTGCGGCTGACAAACTCGTGGATGGTCCGCCTTCGCGGACCATGACGAGCTATGAACAGGAGACAGGCTATGGCCTCCAATGCAGTTCGTAAGCAACCCGAAGCGAGCACCGCGAAGTGGGTCTATCGCTTCGGCGGCGACCAGACCGAGGGCCGCGCCGAGATGCGCGACCTCCTGGGCGGCAAGGGCGCCAATCTCGCGGAGATGGCATCGCTCGGCCTGCCGGTGCCCCCGGGTTTCACCATCACCACCGAGGTCTGCACCTACTTCTATGCCAACGGCAAGGAGTACCCGAAGGAGCTGCAGGCCGAGGTCGATGCCGCCATCGCCCATATCGAGAAATCGGTCGGCACCAAGTTCGGCGATCCCAAGAACCCGCTGCTGGTCTCGGTGCGCTCGGGCGCCCGCGTCTCGATGCCGGGCATGATGGACACGGTGCTCAATCTCGGCCTCAACGACGAGACCGCGGAGGGTCTCGCGAAGAAGTCGGGCGACAAGCGCTTTGCCTATGACTCCTATCGCCGCTTCATCCAGATGTATGGCAACGTCGTGCTCGGCGTGGAGCATGCGAGCTTCGAGGAGGCGCTGGAGCTGCACAAGCAGGATCGCGGCGTCGAGCTCGACACCCAGCTCACCGCCGAGGACTGGCAGAAGGTCATCGCCGACTACAAGCAGCGCATCCAGGAAGAGCTCGGCAAGCCGTTCCCGCAGGAGCCGCGCGAGCAGCTCTGGGGCGCGATCGGCGCGGTCTTCGGCTCCTGGCAGATCCCGCGGGCGCAGACCTATCGCAAGATCAACAACATCCCCGAGGAATGGGGCACCGCGGTCAACGTGCAGGCCATGGTGTTCGGCAATATGGGCGACGATTGCGCGACCGGCGTCGCCTTCACCCGCAACCCGTCGACCGGCGCCAACGAGTTCTATGGCGAATACCTGGTCAACGCCCAGGGCGAGGACGTGGTCGCCGGCATCCGCACGCCGCAGCACCTGACCGTCGCGGGCAAGAAGCAGAACAAGTCCACCTTGCCGGCGATGGAAGAGGTGATGCCCGACGTCTTCAAGCAGCTCGACGATGTCCGGCACAAGCTCGAGAAGCATTATCGCGACATGCAGGACATCGAGTTCACGGTGCAGCAGGGCAAGCTCTACATGCTGCAGACCCGGAACGGCAAACGCACCGCGCAGGCGGCGCTGAAGATCGCCGTCGATCTCTGCAGCGACGGCCTGATCGATCAGAAGACTGCGGTCGCCCGCGTCGAGCCGGCCTCGCTCGACCAGCTCCTCCATCCGCGTCTCGATCCCAAGGCGAAGAAGGACGTGATCGCCCGCGGCCTCCCGGCAAGCCCGGGTGCCGCCAGCGGCAAGGTCGTGTTCTCCGCCGACGAGGCGGAAGATCGCGCCGCCAAGGGCGAAGCGGTGATCCTGGTCCGGGTCGAGACCAGCCCCGAGGACATCCACGGCATGCATGCCGCGGTCGGCATCCTGACCACGCGCGGCGGCATGACCAGCCACGCGGCGGTGGTGGCGCGCGGCATGGGCCGCCCCTGCGTCTCCGGCGCCGGCGATCTCCGGGTCGATGACGCGCACGGCACCATGAGCGTGCGCGGCCATACGGTGAAGGACGGCGACATCATCACCATCGACGGCGGCACCGGCGAGGTGATGCTGGGCGAAGTCCCGACCATCGAGCCGGAGCTCTCCGGCGATTTCGCCAAGCTGATGGGCTGGGCCGACGGCTTCCGCAAGCTCCGGGTCCGCACCAATGCCGAGACGCCGCTCGACGCCCGTACCGCGCGCCAGTTCGGCGCCGAGGGCATCGGCCTCTGCCGGACCGAGCACATGTTCTTCGACAGCGACCGCATCGTCGCCATGCGCGAGACCATCATGGCGGAGGATGTCGCCGGCCGGAAGAAGGCCTTGGCCAAGCTGCTGCCGATGCAGCGCCAGGATTTCATCGAGCTCTTCAAGATCATGCGCGGCCTGCCGGTGACGATCCGCCTGCTGGATCCGCCGCTGCACGAGTTCCTGCCGCACAGCAAGGAGGAGCTGACCGAGGTCGCCAATGCCTCCGGCCTCTCGGTCGACTGGGTCACGCATCGTGCGGCGCAGCTCAAGGAATCGAACCCGATGCTCGGGCATCGCGGCTGCCGTCTCGGCATCACCTATCCCGAAATCTACGAGATGCAGGCACGCGCGATCTTCGAGGCGCTGGTCGACGTGAAGAAGAAGCAGGGCGAGACCGCGGAAGCCGAGATCATGATCCCGCTGGTCGGCATCCCGAAGGAACTCTCGCTGATGCGCGCCATCATCGACCGCGTGGCCCGCGAGGTGAGCAAGGAGAGCGGCGTCGATCTGCCGTATTCCGTCGGCACCATGATCGAGCTGCCGCGCGCGGCCTTGCTCGCCGGCGAGATCGCCAAGGACGCGGCCTTCTTCAGCTTCGGCACCAACGACCTGACGCAGACCACCTACGGCTTGAGCCGCGACGATGCCGGGCGCTTCCTGCAGGCGTACGAGAAGCAGGGCATCATCAAGCAGGACCCGTTCATCAGCCTCGATACCGAGGGCGTCGGCGAGCTGGTGAAGATCGCCGCCGAGCGCGGCCGCAAGACCCGCGCCAACCTGAAGCTCGGCATCTGCGGCGAGCATGGCGGCGACCCGGCCTCGATCCATTTCTGCGCCGATGTCGGCCTGAACTACGTCTCCTGCTCGCCCTATCGCGTGCCGATCGCCAAGCTCGCGGCCGCGCAGGCGGCCCTGCGCGGCGACCAGTCGGGCCGCAAGGGCGAAGGGTGAACTAGTCTCCGAGTTTCTAAGTGGATAGACCCGTCGACCCCCCACCCCAACC
>DASZYM010000247.1:0-3849 GCA_035545355.1 Dongiaceae bacterium | reverse complement strand
ATGATCATCGGGTGCTGCACCTTGGTCTCGATCCCGGCTTCCGTCAGATGCTCGGCCAGCTTGGCGCGGTCCGGAGTCTGGATCGTGTAGGTGTAGTAGACGTCGCGATGCCCCGGGCTCTCCTGCGGCAGGCGGAACAGGTCCTTGAACGCCGCATCGTAGCGCGCGGCCACCGAGCGGCGATGGGCGATCGACCGTTCCAGGCGCTTCAGGCGCGGGCGAATGACGGCGGCCTGCAGCGTATCGATGCGGGCATTGTGGCTCAGGGTCACGCAGCTCTCTTTGTTGACCACGCCGTGATAGCGCAGGATCGAGAGCCGCTCGAAGACCGCGTCGTCATCGGTCAGGACCGCGCCCGCCTCGCCCAGCGCGTTCAGCACCTTCATCGGATTGATCGAGAGGCAGCCGACCTTGCCGAAGGAGCCGGCGCGCTTGCCGCGAACCTCGGCGCCGATGCCGGGCGCCGCGTCCTCGATCAGGATCAGGTCGTGCTTCTTGCAGATTGCGGCGATCGCATCCATGTCCGGCATGCGGCCGGTGAAATGCACCGGCATGACCGCTCTGGTGCGCGACGTGATCGCGGCTTCGATCCCGGCCGGATCCATGACCAGGTCCGGCGTCACGTCGCAGAAAACCGGCTTGGCGCCGGCCAGGCTGATGCCGTTGGCGGTGCCGACGAAGGTGATGGCCGGGGTGATGATCTCGTCGCCTTCGCCCAGTCCCAGTGCCCGGACGCCCACGGTCAGCGCATCGGTGCCGGAGCCGACGCCGAGCGCGTGTTTGACCCCGCAATAGGCGGCGAGCTCGCGCTCCAATGCCTCGACTTCGGGGCCGAGCAGGACGCGGCCATGGTCCATGACCGCCTCGACGGCCTCGAGCATCTCCTGCTTCAGCTCGGGATCGAGGACGCGGAGGTCCAGGAAGGGGACTTTCATCGGCATCTCGGTTCGGGAAAGGCGCCCCGTCCATAGCCGGGACCGAGCCCAACGTCCAGGGCCAGCGCCCGGATGATGGCCAATCCCGGTCCGGCCATGCTAGAAGCGGTCCGGGGAAATTGGCGTCCAGAGACCCGATGAGCATGGAAATCCACCGAGAATTCCTGGAGGAGAGGCGGCCCGGCCGACCGGCCGTTCGGTCCTGGTGCGTCCTCCCGCTGCTCCTGCTGCTCTCGGCCTGCGCCTGGCATCCGCTCTATGCGCGCCCGAATCCGGATCCCACCTCGGGCGGCGTCACGGCGACCATGGCCTCGGTCGCCATCGACCCGATCACGACCAAGACCTCGCTCGATCCGCTGACCGGCACGGCGAAATTCCCCTACGATTCCCGGGCGGCGCAGATGCTGCACAACAATCTCCGGGATGCCCTCAATCCTTATGGGCAACCGAGCCCGGCCGCCTATCACCTGGCGATCGAGCTGACCGAGGCGATCACCCGCACCGCCAGCCTCGGCAACGGCGATTCGACCCGCAACGACCTGACCTTGACCGCCAAATACGATCTGACCGACGAGAAGGGCAAGTCGGTGCTGCAGGACCGGTCGAGGATCGTCACCAGCTATGACGTGCTCAACCAGCCGTTCAGCGACCTGCAGTCGCACAACGACGCCTTGCAGCGCGGCGCCGACCAGCTCGCGCAGCTGATCCAGACCCGGCTCGCGGTCTTCCTGAAAAAGTAGCCTAGGACGCGAGCTTGCGATCGGCCTCGCGCCGGCGCGCCCGCGCGACGTAATGCGCGATGAAGTCCTGCACCTTGCGCGAGGCGGTGCCTTTTTCTGGCACATGGATGTTGGCGGCGAAAAGCGCGCGGCGCTCCTCGGCCGTGCCGGTCTTCAGCTTCTCGCCGCGGGCGGCGCGGATCAGGAGATCGCGCAGCTCTTCCGGCGTGGCGGCGAAGCTCGCGACGCGCCGGGTCAGGGGATCGTTGTAGTCGAGCAGCACGTCCTGGCGCGGCGGCCGGGTCTCGCCCCAGCAGGGGATGACGACCGGCGCGTCGGTCAGCATCGCTTCCAGCAAGGCCAGGGAGTTGTATCCCACCACGGCGCGCGAGCGCGGGAAGAGCTCGAAGAGCGGCGTCTCGTATTCGAAGCGCAGGTTGGGCGCATCGACCTGGCCCAGGCGCTCCAGCGTCTCGTCGCGATCGCCCTTCTTCTTGCACTTCACCAGCCAGGTGAGGCCGCGGCTGCTTTCCGCGCGGGCCACCTGCTCGAAGACCCGTGCGACCTCGGTGAAGACATTGACCGCGGCATAGCCGGGATCGTTGAAGGTGACCAGGCTGACATGGTCCTTCGCGGAATCCGGCAAGGGCTTCAAATCGAGCCAACGGTCGTAGCGCGGCGCGCCGGTGATCCAGAGGTCGTCGGTATTGTCGAAGGCCGGCGCATAGGCGTCCTTGGTCGCCTGGCTGAAGACTGCGGTGCCCGCGCCTTCGAAGCGGAATTTCGACTTCGCGATGTGCTCGTGCTTCCAGGGCGAGGTCCAGGGGATCGTGTGGTTCTCGCGGCAGAGCACCAGGAACGGGATGCCGAGCGCGTTGCAGCCGAGCTTCATGGTCTCGTCCTGCCAATAGTCGATATTGGCGGAGGCGACGGCGTCGATCGGACCATGCCGCCGCGCCTCGGTCAGGATCGCCGAGCCGAACTCGGTCAGGGTCGCGCGGATCTGGCGGCAGCGATCCTCCTTGAGGAAGGAGGAGAAGAAGGCCTGCTGGCGCAACCCTTCCGGCACCCAGACTTCCTGACGCCGCTTCAGCCGGACCGCGTTCAGGGTGACGAAGCTGATATCGGTCAGCCGGCGCAGCTCCTCGATGTCCTTGATGAACTGGCTGCGCTCGAGGCAGAGGACATTGATGCGGCCGGGGACGAGTCCGCTCCAGTCGATCGTGCGCGCCAGCTTGGCACCGGCGGCGCGGGGCGATTCGATCTTCTGCAGCAGGGTCTTGACCGCCTGCCCCCAGGACCCCGCCATGGTGCTTCCAAACCCTTGATTTCGCCCGTGGAACCGGCCTTGCATAGCCTTCCCACCGCGGCGGCGCAACCGCGGATTTCCGGCGCTTGACGCCCCGGCGAAGGCCAAGCTATTCCCCGCCGCAGTCTTGCAGCAGCCCGGTGGCGCCTCCGATGGATCTTCCGCAAATCCTGGTCGAAAAGCTCGGCGCCGACCCGCTGCAATGTATCGACGTGGGGGCCCGGGGCGGACCGCAGAACCATTGGCGGCGGTTCGCCGCGGTCATGCAGACCGACCTGTTCGAGCCGGATGCAGCCGCCTGCGAAATCCAGGCGGCCCAGAAACGGCCGGGCGAGGGCTGGTTCCCGGTCGCCCTCGGCGGCCATACCGGCACCGGCAAGCTGCATGTCCTGAAGAAGCCGTCCGGCTCCTCGCTCTATCCGCCCAACGAGCCGATGCTCAACCGGTTCGGGCCGAAGAGCTACGGCAGCTTGGACAAGGTCCTCGACGTGCCCTTGATGACGCTCTCGGACTTCATCGACAAATACCAGAGGCCATTCCCCAATCTGCTGAAGCTCGACGTGCAGGGGGCCGAGCTCGACATCCTGAAGGCGGTCCGTCCCGAGCATTGGCGCGATCTCATCGCGGTGCAGACCGAGGTCGAGCTGGTCGAATTCTACCGCGGCCAGCCCTTGTTCCACGACGTGGACGCCTTCATGCGGGCCCATGGCTTCGTCATGTTCGACTTCCTGCCGGTGCGCTCCTATCGCTTCGACCGCGACCAGTCGCACGGGCTGATGCGCCGGCATCTCAACATCCTGAAGAACCGGCGCGACATCTCCTGCCGCCTGATCGCCGGCGACGCCTTCTACATCCGCCCGACCGAGGAGATCGCGGCGGCGGGCGA
>DASZYM010000246.1:0-4481 GCA_035545355.1 Dongiaceae bacterium | reverse complement strand
GGCAGCGCCAAGGTGCAGCAGACCATCTTCGTCGCCCGCGATAACCAGAAGGCGATCGTGGTCGGGAAGGGCGGCGCCCGCATCAAGGCGGTGCGCGAAGCCGCGCAGAAGGAGCTCGAGGCCGCGATGGAGCGCCCGGTCCATCTCTTCCTGTTCGTGAAGGTCCGCGAGAACTGGGCCGACGACCCCGAGCACTACCGCGCCATCGGGCTGGATTGGGAGAAGTAGCGGCATCGTGGCCGCTTCCCGCAACCGCCACCTAATGGTCACGCTCACCACTAATTTCGTCATGGTACGCGAAGGCGTACCATCCACGAGTTTCGTTCGGCAGGGCTCGCCAACAGCCGTGATACCCGGCGACGGATACAAATTTGTGGATCGTCCGCCTTCGCGGACCATTCCAGTTATTCGTGATGCAACAGCGAGTTAGGCAAATCATTGCAATCTCCTAATCCATAGCATATGATCTCCTGATCAGGAGAAGCCTATGGCCCAGCCGCAGCATTATCCGGACACCCGCTACGCCCCGGCGCCGCTGGTGGACCTCAGCACCAGGTCCGAGCGGGAGCGGCTCAGCCGCTCGGCGATCAAGGCCTTCTTCAACATCATGGAAAAATGGCAGGTCCGCGACGAGGATGCGCGCCGTCTGCTCGGCGGGGTGTCGAACGGCCCGTTCTACGAGATGAAGCGCGATCCGGACAAGGTGCTGGATGCCGACCGGCTGACCCGCATCTCGCTGCTGGTCGGCATCTTCAAGGCGCTCAACATTCTCTATTCCGAACGGCTCGCCGATGCCTGGCCGGGCCTGTCGAACGCCAACCGCATCTTCGCCGGCGCGACGCCGGTCGATTACATGGCGCGGGGCGGCGTGGCGGCAATGGCGACCGTGCGTCGCCTGCTCGACGCGCGGCGGGGCGGGATGTGAAGCGGCCGAAGCACCGCTTCCCGCCGACATCCCTGGTCCGCCAGTTCGACACGCACCGGCTGATTCCATCCAAATACAGTGCGGGCGGCGACAGCGTGCTGGTCCGCATCGCCGATGACGACGCCCATCTCCAGCAGCTCTTCGACCTCGACAACGCGACCAATGAGCGCCTGCAGGCCGAAGCGAATCTTCTGCCGGGCATCGGCATCGACGAGCTCGTCTTCGGGCTCCCGTATTTCCGGATCGTCAACGCCGCCTTCTGCCATGCCCACCCGCTCGGCAGCCGCTTCAACGGACCGGAGCGCGGCGCCTGGTATGCCGCCTTCGACCTCCGCACCGCGCAATCGGAGATCGCCTTCCACAAGGCGATCGACCTTGCCGAGATCGGCTGGCCGGTCGCCGGCCTGACCGAAGAGGCCGTCACCTATGACGACTATCTCGCGGATTTCAGCGCCGAGCTCCACGACCTCCGCGCGGACAAAGCCTTCGCCGGCTGCCTCGATCCCGAGAGCTACGTTGCCTCGCAGGCCCTGGCCGAGGAGCTGCTGGAAGCGGGCGCGCTCGGCCTCGTCTATCCGAGCGTGCGGCGCAAGAGCGGCACCTGCATCGCCTGCTTCCGGCCTGCGCTGGTCATGCATGTGCGCAAGGACGCCACCTACCGCTTCGCCTGGGATGCACGGCGCCGTCTCTCGATCGCGGCCCTTTAATCGGTACACAACACCGTGATGGCGGTGACGTCACAGGCTCGTGACAAGCCGTCGTCGGTCACCGACCGCACAGTCGACCCCCTCGCCCGTAGGGAGAGGGCAGGGGTGAGGGTCTTGCAGCAGCCTGAGGCCCATCCCGCTGAAACTCGCTTCAGGAGGCACACATGATCAACATCTCACGCATCGCGCCATCCGCCCTCGCACTGCTCATCGCCGGCTGCGGCCTCAGCGGCCCGGCGCACGACCCAGTGAAGCCCGGCACGGTCGGCGTCGATATGGGCTTTGCCAGCTTCGAGCCGGCGACCATCCACATCAAGGCCGGCCAGACCGTCGCCTTCCGCAACAACGCGCTGATCACCCATACGGTGACCGACGATCCGACCAAGGCGATGGACGCCAAGGACGCCGCCTTGCCCGCCGGCGCGCCGGCCTTCGATTCCGGCGACCTCCCGCCGGGCCAGGTCTATACCCGCACCTTCACCGTGCCCGGCACCTACACCTATTTCTGCATGCATCACGAAGAGGGCGGCATGGTCGGCACGGTGATCGTCGATCCCGCGTCGTAAATCCGCGGCTGCACGCACGGCCGGCTAGGCCGCTTCGTGTCCCTGGGAGAGCAGCCGCAGCACGGTCAGCACGCGGCTTTCGCCGTTGCGGGTTTGCCAGAAGATCGACTGGCCTTCCGAGAGGCCGAGCAAGGCCGTGCCGATCGGCGTCAGGATCGAGATGCAGCCCCGGTCGATATCCTCCTCGCCGGGATAGACCAGGCTGACCGTGCGGGTCTCGCCGGTCGAGTCATCGCGGAACGTCACCCGTGAGTGCATGGTGACGACGGCTCGATCGACCTCCTCCGCCTCGACGATCTGCGCGCGGTTTAGCTCGGCGTCGAGATGGTCGCTGACCGCCGAGGCCGAGGCGGAATCCAGCAGCTTGGACAGGCGCTCGAAATCGGCGCGGGTGATGATGATATCGGGCTGGGCCATGATCGGCTCCTTTCTGATCTGAAATGGAATGGGATTGGACGCGGAATCGGCACGGTCCGGCCGATCGATCCCAACCGTTGCAAAGATGATGAAATGAATGTCGAAGGCCCCCGGATCCAGCGCAGCGGATCCGAGGCGCTGTCAGATCCGGGGCAACCGGCCTGCGAGGAGGCCGCCCGATCGCAAAAGGAACAGAGTGGTGCGAAGTCGATGCATTGCTAAAAGGTATGGCTCTTTGCGCCGAAGTCAAGTCATGCCGACGTCATGCCGCTGGCCATGGCCGCCTCCTGCTCAATTCCAATGCCCGGGGATAGCGTCTATTCTGGCGGCCTTCATAAGGAATCCCGCGACCGTGCAGACCACCGCTTTCTACGACACCTTGTTCGGCGACCTGCCTTTGGCCGAATGGGCCAGGCAGGGCGAGAAGCTCGACGATGCGCCCTGGCCGGCCTTCCGCGAGGCGGCCGCGTTCCAGGCCACGGGCCGGCAGGCCCAGGCCTGCCGTCTCCTGCGCGGCCTCACCAGGCAGGCGGATATCGAGAGCCGCCATGTGCTCCAGGCCTGGAGCGGGCTCCGCGAATTGAACTGTCCCGAGGCGCGCGAGAGCGAGAAGACGCTGCTCGGCGTGCTGATCGAGGCCGCGGCCGAGGGAGCGGAGCAGGGCCACGACATCCTCGCCGTCTATGCCGATCGGACGGCGCTCTATCTCGACCATACCGGCGCGGTCACCACCGCGGTCGATGCGCGGGGATCGCTGGACGAGGAGATCGCCGCGGTGCTGGACGCCGCGGCCGCGATCCTGCCGCAGATCGGGCCCTGGCAGGGCGCGCGCCTCCCGCCGCCGATCCCCGGCAATGTGCGGCTCGATTTCCTGACGCCGATCGGGCTCTGCTTCGGCGAGGGTCCCTTCGCCGCCATCGCCCGCGATCCCGTGGCCGAGCCGCTGGTGAAGGCGGGCGCTGTCCTGGTGCGGCGGCTCTCGCGTCTCCCGGCGATGACGGTGAATTGAGATGCCAAGGTGAACCGATGTACGTCCCCAATCACTTCAAGGAAGACCGTGTCCCCGAACTGCACGATGCAATCCGGCGCATCGCAATCGGCACGCTGATCACCAGCGGCGCCGACGGCCTGGAGGCGAGCCACGTCCCGATGCTGATCGATCCGGAGCCGGCGCCCTACGGCACCCTGCGAGGCCATATCGCGCGCGGCAACGGCCAGTGGAAGCGCGCGGCTGCCGGCGGCGAGGCGCTGGTCACCTTCCTCGGCCCCGAGGCCTATGTGACGCCCAACTGGTTCGCCTCGAAGCGCGAGACCGGCAAGGTCGTGCCGACCTGGAACTACATCGCGATCCATGCCTACGGCCCGCTGCATTTCTTCGAGGACAAGGCGCCGCTGCTCGACATCGTGACGCGCTTGACCAACATCCATGAGGGCGCGCGCGCCGGCAAAAACCCTGGGCCCTGGGCGGTCACCGATGCGCCGGCCGATTACGTCGATGCGATGCTGAAAGCCATCGTCGGTTTCGAGCTGCCGATCGCCCGCCTCGAAGGCAAATGGAAGCTGAGCCAGAACAAGTCGGCGGCCGACATCGCCGGCATCCGCGAGGGATTGGCGGCGGAAGAGGATGCGGATGCGGCGGCTCTCGCGCGCGCCATGTCCGATATCTGACGTCCGACATCTGATTCATGGACTTCACCGACGATGCGATCGTGCTTTCGGCCCGGCGGCATGGCGAGGCGAACCTCGTCCTCTCGGCGCTGACCAAGGAGCACGGCCGGCATCTCGGCCTGGTGAAGGGCGGCGCCTCGCGGCGCCAGCGTCCGAACCTCGAGATCGGCAACCGATTGAAGCTGGTCTGGCATGCCC
>DASZYM010000245.1:0-3192 GCA_035545355.1 Dongiaceae bacterium | reverse complement strand
GATATCGCAGGCCTTGGTCGCGGCGCATAGCTCCGCCGCCGGGCTGAAGGTGACGGCGGCGTCGATCTGCCTGCCGACGACCATCGACGTATAGGCCGTCTGCGGTCCGCCGACGCCGATCACCGTGACGTCCTTCGGATCGACGCCGGCATCCTTGAGCATGACATCGAGATAGACCTCGCCCGCCGCGCCGCGCGCCGGAACGCCGACTGTCCGCCCCTTGAGGTCGCCCATGACGGCGGGATAGCCCTGGGCTCTGTGCGGCAGCGGCACGTCGGAGCGGGCCGCGACAAACAGCACCGCGCGCGGCAGCGAGACGCCCGCGATCACGAGGTCGGACCCCGCATTGATCGCGGAAGCGGTCATTTCGATGCCGCCCTGCGCAATGTCGAGCGACCCGCCGACGACGGCCTGGACGGCGGTCAGCGCGCTCGGGATGCTCACCAGTTCACAATGGAAATTGTACTTCTCGCAGAACCCCTTCCGGGCCGCGACGAAGGCATGCATGTTGCCCACCGAGCCCTTGAAATGATGGATCAGGATCGTCTCGCCATTGGCGCGCGGCGCCTGCGCGGCAGCCGGAGCGGCCATTCCCAGGGAGAGCCCCATGATCGCCATGGCCAGGCAGCGAGCGAATATACCGTGCATGTCTTCCTCCCCAGGACAAGCCGTCTCGGACGTACGGCATCGGCGAGGCACAGACGACGCCAGGCGCGGCCCGTATCCTCCCAATTAGATGTGATCACTACCATAATGGTTGGATTCCAACGGGTCAAATGTTAAATCCGGACGCTTGCCGCGAAGATGGCGAGTCGCATGGAGCGCGCCGGCGATGATCGCCGGCCGATTTGGAGGAGACCGGATTTGAACAGTCAGCCGCTTGCCCGGCCCGAAGAGGTGGGCCTTTCCTCCGAGCGCCTCGGCCGTGTGACGGGCTGGATGCGGCGCCAGATCGACAGCGGCCGGCTGGCGGGGATCGAGGTGCTCGTCGCCCGGCGCGGCAAGGCGGCGTTCCATCATTGCGAGGGCATGGCCGATATCGCGCGCGGCCGGCCGGTCACGCCGGCGACGCTCTACCGTCTCTATTCGATGAACAAGTCGCTGACCTCAGCCGCCGTGATGATGCTTTACGAGGAAGGCCATTTCCAGCTCGACGATCCGATCTCACGGTTCATCCCGGATTTCTCGGGGCAGCGCGTATGGTCCGGCGGCGGTTTCGGCGCGACGCAGAGCGAGCCCGCCTTGCGCGACATCACCTTCCGGGATCTCCTGACGCATACTTCCGGCCTCACCTATGGCTTCATGCAGGCGAACCCGGTCGATGCGATGTACCGGGAGCAGAATATCGACCGGCTCGGCCTCGAAATGTCGCTTACGGAGTTCGTTGGGAAAGTCGCGAAGCTGCCGCTGGTCGCCCAGCCCGGTACGCGCTGGAACTATTCCGTCTCGACCGATGTCCTGTGTCGATTGATCGAGGTCATGTCCGGGCGGCCGTACGATGCCTTCCTGACGGAGCGCCTCCTGAAGCCGCTCGGCATGGAAGACACCACTTTCAACGTTTCGTCCGACAGGATCGACCGCCTCTCGGCCTGCTATGCGCCCGGCCCCGACGGCCGCCCCGAATTGCAGGACGATCCGGCGACGAGCCGCTTCGCGGGCCCGCTCAAGACGCCCTTCGGGGGTGCGCTGGTCTCGACCGCGAGCGACTATATGCGCTTCTGCCAGTTCCTGCTCTCCAAGGGGGCGTGCGGCGGCACGCATCTGCTCGGCCGCAAGACGGTGGAACTGATGATGATGAACCATCTGGGGGGCGATCTGGCGGCGATGGGGCAGCCCCGCTTCGCCGAAAGCACCTTCCACGGCATCGGCTTCGGCCTTGGCTTCTCGGTGCTGATCGATCCGACCAGAGCCCAGATCGTCGGCAGCCCCGGCGAATGCGGCTGGGGAGGCATGGCGAGCACCGCCTACTGGGTCGATCCGGCCGAGGACCTGGCCGTCGTGATGATGGCCCAGCTCATTCCCTCTTCGCGCTACCCCCTCAGGCGCGAGCTGCGCGTGCTCACTTACCAGGCGATTGTCGACTAGCGGTCGCCGGCGCGCCTTTCAGCGCTTCCGATTCCTCCAGCAATTTCTCCGCCTCGGCCTGGAGCCGCTCGAGGCATTCGATGAAAAGGTCGCCTGCGCCGTCGGGCAAGCAGGCCATCAGCCTCTCCTGCCGCCAGGTCGACACCGCCAGCACGGCCTCGTGCTTCTTTCGGCCCTCCTCCGTCAGCGTCAGGAGGGTGCGACGCCTGTCGCGCTCGTCGGGCGTTCCGCAGACATAGCCCCTCCGTCTCAGGCTGTCCGCCGAGAGGCCGATCCAGCCCTTGTCCGTCGCCAGGATGCGGCTGATCTCGCGCGCCGTGGTGGGCTCGGAATAGGCGACGACCGACAGGACCCGCCACTCGGGAAGCGTCAGGCCGAACTCGTCGCGATAGCGCCGGCTGGAATAGAGGCCAAGCGTGTTCGACAGCTTCAACACGCGAGAGGTCACGAAACTGATGACGGAATCGGGCTTCTTCATGCGCGGGATTTAGCAGTTGACGCCGTGCCCGATCAACCCATATGGTAGTGATCACATCTATTTTGCATGGGGAGGAGAGATGCAGCCGGATGTCGTTTGCATCACCCCCGAGCGGAACGATCTGGGTGAATCGCTCTATTGGGATGCCGACAGCGCCATCCTCTACTGGATCGACGCCTGGAAGGCGGTGGTCCACGCCTACGATCCCGCGACCGGCGACCTGCGCAGGACGGATTTTTCCGAGTCCCTTGGCGGCCGGCCGATCGGATCGATCGCCTGCCGCGACGGCGGCGGCATGATCAGCGGCGTCAGAGGCGGCTTCTATGAGCTCGATCCGGAGTCGGGCAATGCGCGCCGCGTCGCCGAGGTGGAGAGCGACCGGCCCGCGGCAAACGGGCTGAACGACGGAAAATGCGATCGCGCCGGCCGCTTCTGGTGCGCCTCGATCAATACCGATCACCGCACCGCTTCGGCCGCGCTGTGGCGCCTGGAGGATGGCCGTGACCCGGTCCTGATGGAGGACGGCCTGATCGGCGGCAACGGGATCGCCTGGAGCCCTGACAGCCGGTCTATGTACCTCGCCGACACGCTGGCGGGGAAGGTGTGGCGATACGAATTCGACCTCGCGA
>DASZYM010000244.1:0-3806 GCA_035545355.1 Dongiaceae bacterium | reverse complement strand
CTGAGCGGCGATATCGGCCGGGCGCTGGATTCGATCGGCATGATCTGGGCCTTGCTGGCGGCGGCGGGCTGGGCCGCCTTCATCCTCGCCAGCAAATGGGTCGGCCGGGTCGCGGCGGGCGGCAGCGGCTTCGCGCTCAGCCTTGCGGCGAGCGCACTCTTCGCCTTTCCCACTTACGCCGTCGATCCCGATTTCGGGCATGTCGATTGGATTTCCATCGCCGGCGCCGCGGTGGTCGCCTTGCTTTCGACCGCCTTGCCGCTCTCGCTCGAATTCGCGGCGCTGAAGCGCCTGCCGGCGCGCGCCTACAGCGTGCTGGTGACCTTGGAGCCGGTGACCGCGGCGATCGTCGGCCTCCTTCTGCTCGGCCAGCCTCTGGACATCCGGATCGCCGCCGCGATCCTGCTGATCTGCCTCGCTTCGCTCGGTGTCACCCTGTTCGATCGGCCAAGGCAATGACCTCCTATCGCAATTCCGAGACCCCGCCGGCGATCATGGCCGGCTCGCCGCCCAAGCTGGTCGTGCCCAAGCTCGACTGGGATCGCCCGCCCTGGAATCGCTGGGCCTTCCAGCATATCCGCGAGCTGCTGCCGACGGCGGAAGTCTGGCGCGGCAGCGGCCATGCCAGGCGCCTGCCGCGCGCCGAGCGCGATCTCGACGGAATCGCGGTCAAGAGCAGCATCGAGGGCGAGACGACTCTCGCCGGCCTGCTGGACGAGACCTATACCGACGGCTTCCTCGTGCTGAAGGACGGCGCCGTCGTCTACGAGCGCACTTTCAACGGCATGACCGAGCGCACTTTGCATCTCTCGCAGTCCATGGCGAAATCGGTGACCAGCGCCGTCTGCGGCATCCTGGTCGGGCGCGGCCTGATCGATCCCGCGCGTCTGGTCACCGACTACCTGCCGGAGCTCGCCGAGACTGCGTGGCGCGGCGCCACGTTGCAGCAGGTCCTGGACATGCGCAGCGGCGTCAAGTTCAGCGAGGACTACACCGACCGCTATTCCGAGGTCGGGCAGATCGACGTCGCCTCGGGCTGGAAGCCGGTCCCGCCGGACAGCGATCCGGGCTTCGTCTGGCCGAGCCATGTCTGGGAGCTGATCCTCCGGCTGAAGACCAAGGCGCGCGAGCACGGGAGCGCCTTCGACTATCGCTCGATCGAGACCGACGTGCTCGCCTTCTGCCTGGAGCGGGTGACCGGCAAGAGGCTGCCGCAGCTCGTCTCGGAGGAGATCTGGCAGAAGATCGGCGCCGAGGAGAGCGCCTGCTTCACCGTCGATCCCGCCGGCTATGCCCTGGCCGATGGCGGCTTCAACGCCACGCTCCGCGACTACGGCCGGTTCGGGCTGATGATCCTGGACAATGGCGGCGGCATCGTGCCCGCCGCCTGGATCGAGGCCGCCCGCACCGGCGAGCATGGGCCGCAATACTGGTCGATCCTGCCCCAGGCCTCCTACAAGAACCAGTTCTGGCTGGAGGATCCCAGGTCGCGGACCCTGATGTGCCTCGGCGTGTTCGGCCAGATGATCTGGATCTCCTGGGAGCACCGGATGGTCGTGGTCAAGCTCTCGACCTGGCCGGATTTCACCGACACCGCCAAGGAGGCGGCGACCGTCTCAGCCATGCACCGGATCGCGGAGGCGGTTGCATAAGCACCGCCTTGGACCACGGCGATTCCGTGCTCATATAAGGCGCAGCAAAGGAGCGGATCATGGCCAAGCGGATGCAAATCGATTTCGTCTCGGATGTCGTCTGTCCCTGGTGCGTGATCGGGCTCCGGGGCCTGGAGACCGCGCTCGAGAAGCTCGACGGCGAGGTCGAGGCCGAGCTGCATTTCCAGCCCTTCGAGCTCAACCCGCAAATGGCGCCCGAGGGCGAGGACCGCGACGACCACATCGCCCGGAAATACGGCCGCCCGCCGGCCGAGACCGCGGCGGTGCGCGAGCGCATCCGCGAGCGCGCGGCCTCGGTCGGCTTCACCATGAGCCAGGCGCAGGACCACATCTACAACACCTTCGACGCGCACCGCCTGCTGCACTGGGCCGGGCTCGAAGGCAAGCAGGCGGCGCTGAAGCATGCTCTGTTCGGCGCCTATTTCACCGACGGCCTCAACATCTCCGACCGCGACGTGCTGGTGGCGAAGGCCAAGGAAGCCGGCCTCGATCCCAAGGTCGCGCGCGACGTGCTGGAATCCGGCCGCTATGCCGATGAAGTGCGCCAGGAGGAGCAAAGCTGGATCAATGCCGGCATCAGCTCCGTGCCGGCGGTCATCGTCAACCGGCAATACCTGATCTCGGGCGGCCAGCCGCCGGAAGTCTTCGAGCAGAGCCTGCGCCAGATCGCCGCCAAGATCTGAGCGCGTCAGGGTTAACGGAACCTTCTTGCGCGCCCGTTACGAAGTCTTAGCGATCTTTCCGTAAGCTGATCCATCGGCGTTGCGTCCTATGGATTTACGGAGGGTTCGCGTGAAGGGTCTTGCCCGCCTGCTCTCGAGCTTCGTCATCGCGACCTGGGTGATGACCCTGGTGGTCGGCGCCATCGCCTATGCGCTGTGCCTCGGCACCGCCGAGGCGGTCACGCCCCACGACCACAATCCGACCCGCAGCGTCTAACGAGCTACGCGACGATCTCGGCGTAGAGCGTCACCAAAGTCGCGCAGTCCAGCGCCATCTCGTTGTTCGCCTGCACCATGCGGGTATGGCGGCCGCGCGGGCCGAAGACTTCGTTGACGATATGCGAGGCGCCGTTCAGCACCTTCGGATGATCGGTGAAGCCGGGCGCGCAGCCGAACACGCCTTCGACCCGCAGGATCCGCGTCACCCGATCGAGCGTGCCCAACGCCGCGCGGAGCTGCGCGATCGCGTTCAGCGCGCTCAGGCGAAATGCCTGGTAGCCCTGCTCGAGCGTGAGCTCGGCGCCGATCTTGCCCTTGAACTGCAGCACGCCGTCGATCCAGGGGAGCTGCCCCGACGTGATCAGCAGGTTGCCGGTGATGATCCAGGGCAGGTAATCGCCGGCGACGCCCGGCGCCGGCGGCAAGGCGATGCCCAGATCCTTCAGGCGCTGTTCGGGCGTGCGGTTGTCGTCGGCCATGCATCCCCCACCGTCGCGGTCGACTTCCTTCTAGACCATGATCGGGGAAACCAAAACCCCGGCGCGCGGGGCGCTATTCCGGCTTCGGCCGCCAGGCATCGGCGAAGGCCTGGGCCGCCGCGACCTCGTCGGCCGAGAGGCGCCGCCTCAGCGCATCGGCCGCGCGGTCCGCATCGGCCTCGCCTTGGAACACCCAGCTCGGCAGGCTCTTGCGATCGTCCTGCTCGTTGGCCCGGGCGATCAGCCACCAGGCCAGCGCCCGGCTCTCGCTGCGCGCCACGCCGGTGCCGGTGAGATAGCAGCCGCCGTAATCGCGCTCGGCCTCGCTGCTCTCGCCCTGCATCGCCGCGCGGCCCCACCATCGGCAGGCGCTGGCGAAATCGCGCTGCACGCCGAGGCCCTCGGCATAGAGATCGCCGAGCACCTTCTGCGCGACCGCCGAGCCCTGGTCCGCCGCCAGTCGATAGAGCGCCGCCGCCTTGCCGACGTCGCGCGCGAGGATCAGCCCGGTGCGATAATCGCCGGCGAGGTCGAGCTCGGCATCGGCCTCGCCCCGGGCCACGCCGATGCAAGTCGCCGACATCGCCGCGGCGTCATAGGCGATGCGGTCGCCGGCTTTGTCGCGCATCACCGTCACCATGCATTCGGCGGCGGGATCGCCGGCCGCCGCCAGCGGCGCCAGCAAGCGCAACGCGGTCGCCGTGTCCCCCTTG
>DASZYM010000243.1:0-2246 GCA_035545355.1 Dongiaceae bacterium | reverse complement strand
CAACGAGGGACAGCGGGTCTATGGCGAGGTCCTGGCCGGCCATCTGCTGGTCGACGATTCGGTCTATCGCAACCCGGATTGGAACTTCGCCGCGGCGCATGTGATGAGCCCGCCGTTCCGGCCGAAGGAGAACCAGGAGATCCTCTGGCGTGCCTTGCAGTCCGGCAACCTGCAGACCACCGCGACCGACCATTGCTGCTTCTGCGCCGATCAGAAGGCGATGGGCCGCGACAACTTCACCAAGATCCCGAACGGCACCGGCGGCGTCGAGGATCGGATGTCGGTGCTCTGGCATCATGGTGTCGGCACCGGGCGCCTGACGCCGATGGAGTTCGTGCGCGTGACCTCGGCCAATGCGGCGCAGATCTTCAACATCTATCCGCGCAAGGGCACTGTCTCGGTCGGCGCCGATGCCGATCTCGTGGTCTGGGACCCGAAGGCGAGCAAGACCATCTCGGCCAAGACCCATCACCAGAAGGTCGATTTCAATATCTTCGAGGGTATGACCGTGACCGGCCTCGCGACGACGACCATCAGCCGCGGCAAGGTGGTCTACGAGAAGGGCGAGCTGAAGGTCGAGAAGGGCGCCGGCCGATACATCGACCGCCCGTGCTTCCCCGCCGTCTTCGACGCGGTGAAGAGGCGCAACGACATCCGCCAGCCCCGCGCCGTGCCGCGGAAGGCGGCGCAGTAGGCCGCCATCTTGCTGTTCGGCGAGCGCCGGCGCATCCCTTTCGGCGCCGTCCTCGTCGAGAAAGACACCAAGCCGCCCGAGAACGCGCTCATCGCGTGTCTCGGGCGGACGTTTTTCAAGCTGCCCGAGACCGTGCAGCGCGCGCATCGCGGCACGATCCAGCTTTCCGGCACGGTGAAGGTGGAACGCGGCATCGGCCTCGGCTGGCTGCTGGCGGCGCTCATGCGCCTGCCGCGCAGCAATCCCAAGGCGGAGCTGGTCGTCGTCGCCTGGCATTTCGCCGACCAGATGGTCTGGTCGCGCACCTTCGACGGCCGCACCTTCGAGAGCACGTTCCGGACCGAGGGTGTGTTCCTGGTCGAGCAGATGGGTCCGTTCTCGCTCTATCTCGATCCGAAGGTGGAAGGCGACCGCCTGGTCTACGCGCTCGCCGCGACGCGCATCGGACCGCTCAGGCTGCCACGCCTGCTTTCGCCCTCGCTCGTCGCCTGGGAAGGCGAGCGCGAGGGCCGGTATGAATTCGAGGTCTCGGTCGGCCTGCCGCTGATCGGTCGGCTCATCCGCTATGCCGGCCGGTTGGAGCTGCAGGTGCTCGCCGCGGCCGAACTGGCCTAGCTACTTGAGCCCCAACCCGCGCAGCACGATCTCGGTTGTCTGCTGCGCCGCCTTATCGTAGTCGGCCGGCTTCAGCGTTTTCCGTCCCAGCACCGCGGCGATCTGCACGGCGAAGTCGGCATAGGTCTGGGTGGCGGCCCAGAGCATGAAGAAGAGATGCCGGGCATCGACCGGGCGCATCTTGCCGGCCTTGACCCAGCCGTCGATCACCTTCGACTTCTTCGCCACCCAATCCTGCAGCTCGTTTTCCAGGAAGTCGCCGAGCCGGGGGGCGCCATGGATCAGCTCATTGGCGAAGACCCGCGAGGCGAGGGGATGGCGGCGGGCGAGATCGATCTTGGCTGCGACGTAATGCGCAAAGGCCGCGGCCGGATCGGAATCGGCCTGGATCTCGTCGGCCGTGCCGAGCCAGAGGTCGAGGATGCGCCGGAGGACGCGCTGATAAAGCTCCTCCTTGGTCTTGCAGTAGTAGTGCAGGTTGGGCTTGGGGATGCCGGCGCGCCGGGCGATCTCCGACATCGAGGCGCCGCTGAACCCGTGCTCGGCGAACACCGCCTCGGCGGCGGAGAGGATCCTCGCCTCGATCTTGGCCCGTGCCCGCTCGCGCGGCCCGGCCAACGCCTCATCCCCCGATTGCAAATCCATCTTTCCTCCCCGATGGCGCCATCCTAGCGCATTTCGCGGGCCTTGCGAATAAAACTTGATCGATCGGTCAAACTTTGGCAGCATTCAGACAGGGAGTGCGCGGCCCCTCAAGACCAACACAAAACCTGCCGGGTCGCGCCGAGTGCAGAGGGAGACTGCCGATGGCGCCTTTGGGCGACGCGGGTGGACGCCTGAGTCCGGCCGAGATCGAAGCCAATTTCGCGGACATCAAGCCGCCGCTGGACAAGAAGCGCGCGGTGGTCGACAGCGCCCGCTGCCTGTTCTGCCACGA
>DASZYM010000242.1:0-15709 GCA_035545355.1 Dongiaceae bacterium | reverse complement strand
CGGGGATCGTCCCATGACCAAGATCTGTCTGATCGGCGCCGGCAGCACCGTCTTCGCCCAGAACATCCTCTCCGACGTGCTGAGCAATCCCGAACTCGCGGAGAGCGAGATCGCACTCCACGACATCGACGACGAGAGGCTCAGCACGTCCGACGTTGTGGCCAAGCGCATCGGCGGCACGCTGGGTCTGGAAAAGCTGCGGGTGAGCGCCACCACCGACCGGCGCAAGGCGCTGAAGGGTGCCGACTTCGTCATCACCATGATGCAGATCGGCGGCTACAAGCCGGCGACCGTCACCGATTTCGAGATCCCGAAGCGCTTCGGCCTCCGGCAGACGATCGCCGATACGCTCGGCATCGGCGGCATCTTCCGTGCGCTGCGCACGATCCCGGTTCTGGTCGACATCTGCCGCGACATGCAGGACGTCTGCCCCGACGCGCTGATGATGAACTACGTCAACCCGATGGCGATGAACACTTGGGCGGTCGGCAAGGCGGCGCCGGACATCCGCTATGTGGGCTTGTGCCACAGCGTGCAGGAGACCTCGGCGCATCTGGCGCGCTGCCTGAACGAGAAGATCGAGGATATCGACTATATCTGCGCGGGGCTCAACCACGTCGCCTTCTTTTTGAAATTCCAGAAGCGTCATGCCGATGGCGGGCGCGAGGATCTCTACCCGCGCCTGCGGCACATGGCCGAAACCGGCGCCTATCCGAAAAAGGATGCGGTGCGCTTCGAGACCATGAGGCATTTCGGGCATTTCGTGACCGAATCCAGCGAGCACTTCTCCGAATACAATTCCTGGTTCATCAAGCGCGGCCGCGAGGACCTGATCGAGAAGTTCCAGGTGCCGCTCGACGAATACATCCGTCGCTGCGAGCGCCAGATCGCCGGCTGGCACAAGCTGAAGAGCGAGCTCGAAGACGAGGACAAGCCGCTTACGGTCTGCCAGAGCCGCGAATACGCGGCTTCGATCATCCATTCTTCGGTCACCGGGAAGAACAGCCTGATCTATGGCAACGTGCGCAACAACGGCCTGATCGACAACCTGCCGGATGAATGCGCCGTCGAGGTGCCCTGCCATGTCGACCGCAACGGAATCCAGCCGACCCGCGTCGGCCGGATTCCGGGTCAGCTCGCCGGTGTCATGCGCTTGAGCGTCAACGTGCAGGAGATGGCGGTCGAGGCTGCGTTGACCGGCAAGCGCGAGCATATTTATCACGCAGCGATGCTCGACCCGCATACCGCCGCCGAGCTGTCACTCGACGAGATCCGTCAGCTCTGCGACGCGCTGATCGAAGCTCACGGCAACCTGCTGCCGCATTATCACTGAGCCTTCAGCGCGCCGGCGCCAGCACGACGCCTTCGCGCGCGTGGAGTGCCAGCGTCTCGGAAGCATTGCCGCCGCGATCCATGGTGGTCGACAACAGCACGCGCCCGTTGGCAAACTCGGCGGGGAGGGTGAGCGCCACCGGCGCCGGCGAGAAGTTCATCGCGACCAGCAGCCGCTCGCGGTCATGCCGCCGGATGAAGGCGAGGCAATCCTCTGTCGCCGGGACACGTTCGTAGGCGCCGACCGCCAAAGCCGTGCGCTTACGGTGCAGCTTCAGCAACGCCCGGTGCAACGATAGCATCGATGTCGGGTCGTCGCGTTCGGTTTCGACATTGCACCCGGCAACGCCGTCACCGATCGGCAGCCACGGTGTGCCCGTGGTGAACCCGGCCGATGGCGTCGCATCCCAGCGCATCGGTGTGCGCTCGGGGTCGCGGCCGGCGCCGATGCCGGGAACGCGCTTCTCGAAGGGATCCTGCACCTGATCGGGCGCGATCGGCACGTCGGTCATGCCGAGCTCGTCGCCGTAATAGAGCGTCGGTGTCCCGCGCAGGGTGAGGATCAGCATCGCGGCGAGCCGTGCGCCTTCGGGCCCGAGGCGCGTTGCGACCCGGCTGATGTCGTGATTGCCGATCACCCAGTTCGGCCAGGCGCCTTCCGGCAGCGCCGCCTCATAGCGCGCGATCAGATCGCCGATCGTCGCAGCACCCCAGCGCGTGTTCATCAGGCCGAAATTGAACGGGAGCTGCAGCCCGTCCAATTGCGGTCCGTAATAGCGCATCAGGCGCGGGATCGGCAGGTTGATCTCGCCGATCAGCACCCGGCCCTCGTACTCGTCCGCGACCTTGCGCCAGCCCATGACCAGCGATCGCATCTCCGGCTGATCGACGGTATGGGCGCGCCGCACCTTGAGATGCGGCTTCATCCCTGGCTTCCAGTCGGGATTGGGCGGATTGTCGCGGAACTGAGCGTCCTTGATCGAATGATGCAGCGCGTCGATCCGCATCCCGTCGACGCCGCGGTCGAACCAGAACCGCAAGGCGTCGTCCATCGCCGCGATGACGGCAGGATTGCGCCAGTTGAGATCCGGCTGTTCCTCCAGGAAGGCGTGGTAATAGTACTGGCCCGTCCGTTCATCCAAGGTCCAGGCGCCGCCGCCGAACTCGCTCAGCCAGTTGTTGGGTGGTCCGCCGCCCGGCGCCGGGTCGCGCCAGATGTACCAGTCGCGCATGGGGTTATCGCGGCTCTTGCGGGATTCCTGGAACCACGGATGCCGGTCGGATGTGTGGTTCGGCACGAAATCCAGGATGATCTTGAGGTCGCGCGCGTGTGCCGCTTCCAGCAGCGCATCGAAATCGCTGAGCGTGCCGAAGATCGGATCGATGCCGGTATAGTCGCTGATGTCATAGCCGAAATCCGCCATCGGCGAGGGGAAGATCGGCGAGATCCAGATCGCATCCACGCCGAGCCATTTGAGGTAGTCGAGCCGCTGCGTGATGCCGCGAAGATCGCCGATCCCGTCGCCGTTCGAATCCTGGAACGAGCGCGGATAGATCTGGTAGATGACGCCGCTCTGCCACCAGGCGTCCGTTGCCGCCGCTGCCATGCCGGTCAGCTCTTCAGCCGCGGTTTCTCGATGCCGGCTATGGTGCAGAGCACGTCGACCATACCCGAGAAGTCCAGAGCGCCGAACCCGGCGGCCCGCGCCGTGCTGAACGCCTCACGCGCCGCGGCCGCCATCGGCATGGGGACCCGCGCGGCATTGGCGGAATCGACGATCAGGCTCAGATCCTTGTGCGCGAGGTCGATGGTGAAACCCGGCGTGGTGTCGCCTTTCAGCACCTTGTTCGGCCAGTTGATCTTCAACTGGCCGTTGGTCGCCGTGGTGCCGTGCAGCACTTCCAGCGTCTTTTCGAGCGTCAGGCCGAAACGCTGCGAGAGCGCGAGCGCCTCGGCATTCATCTGGCAGAGCGAGACGGCGAGGAAGTTGTTGACCAGCTTGGTCTTGGTGCCGCTGCCCACCGGACCGCAATGATGAATCGTCGTGCCCATGCCCTCCAGCAGCGGCTTCACCCGCGCGAAATCCTCCGGCGACCCGCCGACCATGAACAGGGATTCGCCGCGATCGGCATGCTCGGCGAGACGGCCCACCGGCGCGTCGACAAAGCCGATGCCCTTGGCCGCAGCCTTCTTGGCCAGTGTGTCCGTCGTCTCCGGGCTCACGGTGCTCATATCGAGGATCAGGCTGCCGGGCCTGGCATGGTCGAGGATGCCGTCATGGCCCGCGACCACGTCGCTGACGATGGCCGAGTTCGGCAGCATGGTGACGATGATATTGCCCTCGGCCGCCACCTGGGCCGCGCTCGCCGCACCGCGCGCCTGCAGCGATTCGAGCTCCGCCACCGCCTGCCGATTGACGTCATGCACCACCAGCCGGAAGCCCTTGCGGCAGAGATTGGAAGCCATCGGCCGCCCCATGCGCCCGAGCCCGATGAAGCCGATCATGTCCATGATGTGGTCCTTACTCCGTGCTCGCAGCGTTTGGTTCGATCGCGTCCGTCAACTCGTTCGTCATCCCGGCGCTAGGCGCCGGGATCCACGCCTTTGGGTGCCGCACGATAGAAAGGCGTGGATCCCGGGACCAAGTCCCGGGATGACGACCCAGTATGTTGTTCTGACCGCGCAAGCCTCAGATACATTCTTTATCGCAGGACGAACGGATTGGCCGTCTTCCCGACCGTATCGATCCAGACCGTCTTGGTCTGCAGATAGTTGTCGATCGCTTCCTGGCCGCTTTCGCGCCCCAGGCCGCTCCTTTTATAGCCCCCGAACGGCGCCATGTAGGAGATCGCGCGGTAGGTGTTGACCCAGACCACGCCGGCTTCGAGCGCCGCGCTGCCGCGCAAGGCACGGCCGATGTCCTGGGTCCAGAGCCCCGCCGCCAATCCGTAGGGGCTGTCATTGGCGATGGCGAAGGCCTCCTCCTCATCGTCGAACGGGATGACGGACAGGATCGGCCCGAACACTTCCTCGCGGGCGATGCGCATCTGGTTGTTCACGCGGGTGAACACCGTCGGCTCGACGAACCAGCCGGTACCGATCTCCGCCTTCCTACCGCCGAGCACGCAATCCGCCCCGCCGCTCTTCGCAACATCGATGTAGTTCAGCACCTTGTCCCGTTGTGCCAGCGTGGTGATCGGCCCGACCTGCGTATCGGCCAAGGCCGGATCGCCGATTCGCGCGGTCCTCGCCAGCTTCAGCAGACCGTCGACCACCTGGTCGTGCACCTTGCGCTCGACCAGCAGCCGCGAACCGGCGATGCAGGTCTGGCCGGTCGCGGCGAAGATGCCGGAGACCGCGCCGTTGATCGCGCTCTCGATATTCGCGTCGGCGAAGACGATATTGGCCGACTTGCCACCGAGCTCCAGGGTCACCGCCTTCAGGCCCGCCGCCGCGGCGCCATAGACCGAGATCCCACCGGCCTCGCCGCCGGTGAAGGCGATCTTCGCCACGTCGGGATGCGAGACCAGCGGCATGCCGACCTCTTTCGGGAAGCCGGTGACGGTATTGACCACGCCCTTCGGAAAACCGGCTTCGGCGAAGAGCTCGACAAAAGCCAGGGTCGAGCAGCTCGCATGCTCCGACGGCTTGATGACGACCGTGTTCCCGGCGGCCAGCAGCGGCGCCAGCTTCCAGGTCAGGAGCAGCAGCGGCGAGTTCCACGGCACGATTGCCGCGACCACGCCGACCGGCTCGCGCCGGGTGAAGGCGAACATGCCGGGCTTGTCGATCGGCAGCACTGCGCCCTCGATCTTGTCGGCGAGCCCGCCGAAATAGCGAAACCATTCCGGCACGTAGCGGAGTTGTCCGGCCATTTCGGCGATCAGCTTGCCGTTATCCCGCGTCTCCAGCGCCGCCAGCCTTTCGGCATTGGCGGCGATCACGTCGGCGAGGCGCAGCAGCAGCTTGCCGCGCGCCGTCGCGTTCAGACCACGCCATTCCGGTGCGCGGAAGGCGTGCTTCGCCGCAGCGACAGCGCGATCCACGTCGCCGGCATCGCAACGCGGCACCAGCGCCCAAGGCGCGCCGCGATAGGGATCGTAGCTCTCGAACGTTGCCGTGCCCGGGACCGCGGCGCCGTCGATCAGATTGGAGAAACGCGCGAGCTGCGTCATGGTCAGTTCGGGGCGAAGCCGAGATGGGCGCGGAACCGGTTCTTGATGAAGACCGCGTCGCGCGACGGCATCGAGCGCGGCGGGCTGTCCGCCGCTACTTTCATGACGAACAGCCGTGGTCCATTGGCCGATTGCGTCAGCGTTTTCGCCAGTTTCTCGACCTCCGGCATTGTCGCGATCGTCTCGATCACGGCGAAGCCGCTGGCCTCGGCGATCTTGGCAAGATCGATGCCCTTGCCGGTATGGCTGGTCTGCATCCCGGTCTCGCCGTAATGCTGGTTGTCGATCACGACGATGGAAAGATTGCTTGGCTTGGCCACGGCGATGGTCGCGAGGCCGCCGACCGCCATCAACTGCTCACCGTCGCCGGTGATCACCAGCACCCGGCGTTTCGGCTGTGCCAGCGCCAGGCCGAGACCGACCAGGGCCGCACCGCCCATGGCACCCCAGAGATAATAGTTGTCGTCCCGATCGCCGGCGGCATGCACGTCATAGGTCGGCGAGCCGAGCCCGGTGACGACCAGGGCATCGCCGCGATGGCGGAGCAGGGTGGCAACGGCGTCGCGGCGGTGCAATTCCATCGTGCTCACCATTTCTTCTTCCCGATCATCCGCTGGCCGATCAGCACCGCGATCTGCTGATCCGCCTCATATGCCAGCGCCGCCGCGGCATCCACGGTTTCGATGAGATCGGCGGGATCGTCGGCGCGCATCACCCGCAGGCCGACCGCCTCCAGCGCCGGTTGCGTGGCGCGGCCCATCGGCACCTGCCAGGGATTGAATTCCGCCCATTCGCCCCGCATGGTCACCAGCATCAGCAGCGGGAAGCGCCCCATGACCGGCAGCGACAGCATGTTGATGCAATTGCCGACTCCGCTCGACTGCATCAGCAGCACCGTGCGCTGCCCGCCGAGCCAGGCGCCGGCGGCCAGCGCGACACCTTCCTCCTCGGTGGTCAGCACGGTCGAGGTCACATCCTTGTCGGCGGCAAAAAGATTGATCAGCGCCGTGTGTCCCGCATCCGGCACATAGGCCATCTGCTGCACCCGGGCGGCCTTCAGTGCGCGATAGACATCGCTCGGCCATTGCACGGTCGTCGCGGTCTGGTCCACAAATCCACTCCCTCTTCGGCCCTTACGGCCATATTGGCACGACCGCCATCCCGCAAGACACCATCAATCTTGGCTGGACGGGTCTGCGCTCAGAGCGCGACCGTCAGTCCGACGCGCGTGCCCTTGCCCGGAGCGCTGACGATCTCGAGCTTGGCGCCGAGGGTCTCGGCCTGCTCGCGCATCCCGATCAGGCCGTAATGCCCGGCCGGAGTCCGGGCGGGATCGAAGCCGCGCCCATCATCCTCGACGGTCACGGTGAGCACATGCGTCGTCGGGTCCGATCGGTCGAGGGCGAGCCTGACCGTCGCATGCTTGGCTGCGGCATGGGCCTGGATATTGTGCAGCGCCTCCTCGACGATGCGGAACACCGTCTCCGCCTTGGATCCCGTCAGGCTCGCGGCGTCCGCCTCGATCTCGGCGACAACGTCGATCTCCGCGCGTTCCTTCAGCCGCTTGACCAGGCCCTTGACCGCGGGCCCGAGCCCGTCGTCGCGCACCGCGAAATAGCGCAGATCGGTCACCGCTTCGCGCGCCAGTGTCAGGCCTTCCTGTGCTGCATTCTCGGCGCGCTGCAGCTCGTCCTCGACCAATTCCGGCCTTACCCGGAAGATCTTGCGCATCATCCGGATCTGGGTCAGTACCGCCAGCATCGTATGCACCAGCGTGTCGTGCAGGTCGCGGGCCATGCGCAGGCGCTCGCGGGTGATCGCCGCATCGCGCGTTTCCTCGGACAGCCGCCGGATCTCGACCGTGCGCTCCTCGATCTTGCGTTCGAGGTTGCGGTTGAGATCGGAGAGCTGTTCCTGCGAGGCCTGCAGATCGTCGAACAGGGCGGCGAGCGAGCGCGAGATGGTGGCGATCTCGTCCTTTCCCGCGATCACGCTGAAGCCGCGCGACCGGCCGGAGCGCAGATCGTCGGCGGAATGCGCGACGCGGCCGAGGCCGCGCAGCAGCACGCGCGTGCCCATCACCGCGCCCAGCGAGAGCGCCAGACCCAGAGCGAGGCAGGCGAGGGCGATGGCGGTTGCCGCCTGCTGCGCCGGGCGATAGGCCGTGGTCTTCGACTCCCGCACCACGACGGTCCAGCCGGTGCCGTGGAATGGGCCGTAGCCCTTGCTGCGGGCAAAGCCGACCAGGAAATCCGCGGTCGCGATCGATCCGTATTCGCGCGATGCCGGGATCGCGCCGATCGCGGTCTTGAATTCCGCCGAGAGGTCGTTGTCTGCCGCATTGCCGTTGTCGAACAGCTGGGTGATCAGCGCGCCGCTCGCGTTCAACAGGAAGATGTCGACCGGCCGGGCACCGTCGGGCGAGTCCGCCGCGCGCCAGGGCATGGTGGTGATCCGGTCCATGGCCAGTGCCGCCACCGTAAAGCCGGTCGCGGCGCCCTGGTCGTCGCGCATCGGCGCGGCGATGAAATAGAAGCTGCGGTCCTTCCCGCCGGTCAGCGAGGCCAGGACCTTCTCCAATTCCGGAAACCGCTCGGGGCCGCTGGTATCGATGCCGGCTTGCGCCAGCCGGAACCAGCCGTAGCCGCCGACCTGATCGCCTTCCAGGCGCCGGTTCTCGCCGGCGACGACGGTGCCTTGGGCATCCACGACGCCGATCCAGGCGGCATCGCTCAGATCCGATTTGACCGCAGTGATGAAGGCCCGCTCGTCGGCCTCGCCAGGCCGGCGGCCATTGCCCTGGAGCGCGCTCACCAGCAGGCGGAGGGCGTTGGCGCTGGATTGGATGCGGAAGTCGATCGAATCCGCCACGTGTTGCGCGCGGCTCGCATAGAACGCGCCGACCTCGCGCTCGATCACGGATTCGGACAGCCGTCCGATATAGAGCCCGGCGATCACCGAGAGCCCGGCGGAAGCCAGCCCGAACAGCCAGCCGATCCTGGCCGCCAGTCCCAGGCGGGGGTCGATGGCGCGGAGCAATCGCCGGGTATCCAACATGACTTTCGTCACGCGACAGGTGCCGTCAAGACGACGTATTCATCGTCCTGCAGAATACACCATACGGGCAGCAGGCGAGATGTCGCGCTCGGTTTCCTCCGTCCGGCGCGCGCCGAGCCTATGGCGTCGCTGGAAGCAAAGGGTCTTGGCAATGCCGGAGAGCGGGCCCAACCTCAAAGGACGCGCTGCAGAGGAAGCAAGGATGACCGACGCCGATCGGATCAAGGTGCTGATCGCCGAGGACCAGCAGCTGGTCCGGCGCGCTTTCTCGATGATGCTGTCCCTGGAGCAGGACATCCAGGTGGTCGGCGAGGCGGCGGACGGCGCCGAGGCGATCCAGCTCGCGCGGCAATGGCGTCCGCATGTCGTGCTCATGGACCTGCAGATGCCGCGTGTCGGCGGCATCGGCGCGATGAAGCGCATTCTCGAGGATGTACCCGATGCGCGGATCATCGTGCTCACGACCTTCGACACCGATGAGCTGGTCTTCGAGGCGATCTCCGCCGGCGCCAGCGCCTATCTCCTGAAGGATTCCAGCGAGGCGGAGATCCTCGAGACCATCCGCGCGGTGCATCAGGGACAGTCCAGGCTGTCGTCGCGCATCGCACGGAAGGTGCTCGACGAGTTCCGCCGCCAGCGGCCGGCTTCGGAAGGCGAGGAGGGAGGAGACGACGAGCCGCTGACCGAGCGCGAGGAGAAGATTCTCGCGCTGCTCGCCAAGGGCAAGAGCAACCGGCAGATCGCCGACGCGGTCTTCCTGGCCGAAGGCACCGTGAAGAACTACGTGAGCCGGATCATGGAGAAGCTCAACGTCGAATCCCGGACCGAGCTCGCCGTCAAGGCATTGCGCCGGAAGCGCTCCTGAGCGCGCCATCTCGAAAGTGACCAAAGTCATCGCAGATCGTGCAGCGGGTCACTCAGATACGGTCCTTGCCGCCATTATTCTCCTAGGCAGGATCCATGGTGGATCCACCAGGTCGCTCCCCGCATCGGGGAGCGCGCAAAGGAGATGGACATGCGTAAATCGCTTTTCATTGCTGCCGCTTTGTGCGGCGCCCTCGCTTCCGGTTCGGCTTTCGCGGCCACCGCGCCGAAGGTTGCCGGCGTGCACCCGCCGCATCATGGCAGCCAGGGCACCGACGGCGAGGATATGGGCTCGATCGTCTCGATCAATGCCCAGGACAACACGATCACCCTGGCCGACGGCAACGTCTACAAGCTTCCGGGCTATATGAACGCCCGCTCGGTGCATGTCGGCGAGATGGTCTCGGTCGCCTATGAGCTGAATGCCAGCGGCGATCTCACCTCGGTCAAGTCGGTCGTCGCGGACTGATATCCGCCCGCCGATCGTACGTACTCCAGGCCTCAGGGGCCCGCCTTGCGCATCGGCAAGGTGGGCCCTTGCCATGTCCGGGGTATCGTGTGGTCCATTGAACCTGGGTGGGTCTCAAGGCGTCAGAAGCCGGGGTTCGGCCATGGGCCGGTTGTCGCGGTTCGCCGGTAGTGGCACGATCCTCGAGGGGAATACCGAGCATATTGCGCGCCAGAACACCGGAAAGAGCACGCCCTTGAGCCGCCGTCCCACCATCGCCGATCTGGCCAAGGCCGCCGGGGTCAGCGTCGCGACCGTCGATCGCGTGCTGAACCAGCGCCATCCGGTCCGTGACGGCACGGCCGAGCGCGTCCTGCGGGCCGCCGAGGCGATCGGCTTCCATGCCACGGCGCTGATCCGCCAGCGCCTGCGCGAAGGCCAGCCGGCGCGCACCCTGGGCTTCCTGCTGCAGCGCCGCGACGACGTCTTCTACCGCCAGCTCGGCGCCGACCTCGCCGCCGCGACCAGGCAGCGCTCCGATATCCGCGGCAAGGCGGTGGTCGATTACATCGACGATCTCTCGCCCGCCGTCATCGCCCAGCGCATCGCCGAGATGGGCCATCGGGTCGATGCCTTGGCCGTCGTCTCGGTCGATCATCCCCATGTCTCGCTGGCGATCGCGCGGCTGAAGGAGCGGGGCGTGCCGGTCTTTGCCATCATCTCCGACCTTACCGCCGAGGGGCGTGCCGCCTATATCGGCCACGACAACCGGAAGGAGGGCCGGACCGCCGCCTGGGTCATCGCCCAGACCGCGAAGCGGCCGGGCAAGGTCGGCATCATCGTGGGCACCCACCGCTATCTCTGCCAGGAAACCGCGGAGATCTCCTTCCGCTCTTACTTCCGCGAGCATGCCAGCGAATTCCGCCTCCTGGAGCCGCTGGTCAATCTGGAGGACGCCCGCATCGCCCACGAGGCGACGCTCGACATGATGGAGAAGAATCCCGATCTGGTCGGGCTCTACATCTGCGGCGGCGGCATGGACGGGGTGATCTCGGCGGCGCGCGAGGAGGCGACGCACGATCCCGTGGTCGTGGTCTGCAACGAGCTCACCGAGGCGACGCGCTCCGGCCTGATCGACGGCATCCTCAGCGCCGTCATCTCCACCCGCACCGCGACGGTCGCCGAGCGCACCGTCGAGGCCATGGCGCGGATCCTGGACAATCCCGGCACGGCCTTGCCGGCGCAGATTTTCGTGCCATTCGACCTCTTCATCGCCGAAAATATTTAGAACCCTGTGCGCTCGCGCACATCAAAATCTATCATGCATCATCCCCGGTTCATGATCGATTTTGCAAGATTCATTCATGCCGCATCTGCAGCAAAACCGAGTGCGCGTCGGAGTCGGTGGCACCGCGCGGTTTGCTCAACCGCATGTTCTGGCTGCGAAATATAATACCTCAACCGAGGGCTGCCGGACGCTGCCGCGCCGCCCTCAAGTTCTTTTTCCTGCGCTTTCGGACCCCCTCAAATGCGTGCTTCATGAAAGTGCCGAAGCGCATCGTTTCGGTCAGGGGAGAGGATTTGGGGGAATACGGCCATGAAGCATTCCTGGAAGCTCGGCGTGGCATCGCTGGCGATCGCAACCGCCGGCGCATGGAGCGCGGGCGCGGCACATGCCGACGCGCATCGCGGCGGCACCTTGCGCCTGCTCGCGGTGGCGGCGCAGGGCACGATCGATCCGCAGATGAACTATGCCCAGCAATACTGGGAGATCTTCTCCGGCATGTATGACGGCCTCGTCACCTTCAAGAAGGTCGGCGGCGACGACGGCAACACCATCGTGCCGGACATCGCCGAGGCGATCCCCGAGGCCCAGGACGGCGGCAAGACCTACGTCTTCAAGATCCGCAAGGGGATCAAGTTCTCCAACGGCAAGGAGCTCGGCGTCGCCGACGTGGTCGCCTCGTTCCAGCGCATCTTCAAGATCTCCGGCCCGACTGCGGGCACGTTCTACAACGTCATCGTCGGCGCCGATGCCTGTCTGAAGACCCCCGCGAGCTGCACGCTCGACGGCGGCGTGGTCGGCGATGCGGCGAACGGCACCGTCACCATCCATCTGACCCAGCCGGATTCCGAATTCTTCGACAAGCTGGCGCTGCCCCATGCGGCGATCGTGCCGGCGGAGACCGAGGCCAAGGACCAGGGCAACAACCCGATCCCCTCGACCGGCGCCTATATGACCGTCTCCTACGATCCCAACAAACAATGGAAGATCGTCCGCAATCCGAGCTTCAAGGAGTGGAGCAAGGACGCACAACCCGACGGCTATCCGGACGGCATCGACTATGACTTCGGCCTGACCGACGAAGCCGAGATCACCGCCATCGCGAACGGCCAGGCCGACTGGACCTCGGACACGCCGCCGACCGATCGCCTCTCCGAGCTCGGCACCAAATATGCCAAGCAGACCCATGTCACGCCCCTGGGCGCGATCCGCTATGCGGCGATGAACACCAACGAGGCGCCGTTCAACGATCCGCGCGTGCGCCAGGCGGTCAACTACGCGATCAACCGCAACGCGGTGGTGAAGCTGTTCGGCGGCAAGAACCTCGCCCAGCCGAGCTGCCAGATTCTACCGCCGGGCTTCCCCGGCTATGTCGAATACTGCCCCTATACCAAGAACCCCGACAAGAAATGGTCCGCGGCCGATATCGCCAAGGCCAAGGCTTTGGTGAAGGAATCCGGCACGGCGGGCCAGGCGGTCACCATCATCGCCGAGGACACCGCGATCTCCCGCGCGCTCGGCGGCTACATGCAGAGCGTCCTGACCGATCTCGGCTACAAGACCTCGCTGAAGGCGCTCTCGACCGATGTGCAGTGGCAGTACATCTCGAACAGCAACAACAAGATGCAGATGGGCATCACCACCTGGTACCAGGACTATCCGGCGCCGTCCGACTTCCTCTACGTGCTGCTGAGCTGCTCCTCGTTCCATCCCGGCTCCGATGCCTCGCCCAACGTCTCCGGCTTCTGCGACAAGGAAATGGAGGCGAAGATGCAGGAGGCGATGACTGCGTCGGTGACCGATCCGGCCAAGGCGGCGACGCTCTGGGCTGCGGTCGATCACATGGCGGTCGACAAGGCGCCCTGGGCGGTGCTGGTCAACCCGAAGCACGTGGATTTCGTCTCGAAGCGGGTCGGCGGCTTCCAGTTCAACCCGCAATACTACTGGCTGCCCCAGCTTTCCTGGGTCCAGTGATGACCGCCGCGCCGACGGAAACGGTCCCCACCCACGCCGGCGCGGATTGCCCCGGCAACCAGGAGCCGAGCCGCCCGTGTAACCCTAGGGGCTCCTGGTTGTCCGGCGGCCGATGGAGTGCGACGCGATGACGACGACGCGGCTGAGGCCGATCGAGGCGGAGACCCAGGCCATGCTGCTGCATCGCATGGCGCAGGGCGACCGCGACGCCTTTGCCGCCTTCTATCGGCAGGTCGAGCGGCCGCTCTTCGGCTACCTGATGAAGCTGGTACGCGAACGCGATCTCGCGGAAGAGATCCTCAACGAGACCATGCTCGAAGTCTGGCGCCAGGCCGGACGTTTCGAAGGCCGCTCGGCGGTCAATACCTGGGTGTTTTCGATCGCGCATCACCGCGCGGTCTCGCGCTTCCGCAAGCGGCGCGAGAGCGCGCTGAACGACGACCACGCCGCGACCATCGCCGACGATGCGCCGATGCCCGACCAGCGCGCGCAGTCGAGCGGGATGTCGCGGCTGCTGGCGAGATTGATGGAACAGCTCACCTTCGAGCATCGCGAGATCCTGCACCTGGCCTATTACCAGGAATTCTCCGTCCAGGAGATCGCCGACGCGCTCGCTCTCCCGCCCAACACCGTCAAGACCCGGATGTTCTATGCGCGGCAGCGCCTGAAGGCCCTGCTCGCGGAATCGGGGGTCGAACGCGCCGTGGCCTGAGCCGGCCCGGCTCGGCTAGAATTCCGTAAAACATGGAGAATTGAATGAAGATCGGGATGATCACCGACAGCCTCGGTGGCTTGAGCTTTGACGAGATGCTGAAGGCCTCGGCCGAGCTCGGGCTGGAGACGCTGGAATTCGCCTGCGGCAACTGGTCCTCGGCCCCCCATGTCGATCTCGACGAGATGCTGGAGAGCGAGATCGCAAGGAAAAACTTCCTCGCCAAGGTCAAGGATCACGGCCTCACGATCTCGGCGCTCAACTGCTCAGGCAATCCGCTGCATCCCGGCAACAAGGGCAAGCTGCACCACGAGATCACGCTGAAGACGTTCCAGCTCGCCAAGCTCCTGAAGGTCGACCGCATCGTCATGATGTCGGGCCTGCCTGGGGGGCCGGGCGACGCCAATCCCAACTGGATCGTCACCGACTGGCCGCCGGAATGCCTCTCCATCCTGCAATACCAGTGGGACGAGGTGATCATCCCCTATTGGCGCGACCTTGCCGTCGAGGCGAAGAAGAACGGCATCCGCCGGATCTGTCTCGAGCTGCATGGCCATCAGGCGGTCTACAACCCGTTCACCTTGAGTCGCCTGCGCAACGTCATCGGCGAGGTCGTCGGCGCCAATTACGATCCCAGCCATCCGATGTGGATGGGCGCCGATCCGATCGCCGCCGTGCGGGCGCTGGGCTCCGCGATCTACTACGTCCATGCCAAGGACACGCGGGTGGAGCCGGTGCCGGCCGGCATCGACGGCGTGTTGGAGACCCGCGCGCCGGATCGGTTCCCGGAGCGGAGCTGGAACTACATCACCATCGGTTACGGCCATGGCGAGACCTGGTGGCGCCAGTTCTGCGCCGCCTTGAAGATGGTCGGCTATGACGACGTGCTCTCGATCGAGCACGAGGACATGATGATGTCGCCCATGGAGGGTATGCGGAAATCGGTGGCGGTGTTGCGCGCCGCCGCGGTAAATCAGGCGGCATGATCCGCAGAAGCGCCGGGCGCGATCTCTATCCGGAGATCGCGCCCTACGACACCGGCACTCTCGAGCTCGACGACATCCACGCGATGTATTTCGAGCAATCCGGCAATCCCGCGGGCGTGCCGGTCGTCTTCCTGCATGGCGGCCCGGGCGGCGGGGCGGCACCCCATCACCGCCGGCTGTTCGATCCCCAGCACTATCGGATCGTGATCTTCGATCAGCGCGGCTCCGGCCGTTCGAAGCCCCTGGGCGAGATCCGCAACAACACGACACCGCTGCTCATCCAGGACATCGAGACCCTGCGCCGGCATCTGAAGGTCGAGCGCTGGTTCGTCTTCGGCGGCTCCTGGGGATCGACGCTCGCCATCGCCTATGCCGAGCATCATCCCGACCGGGTGCGCGGTATGGCGCTCCGCGGCATCTTCCTTTGCCGCAAGTCCGAGATCGACTGGTTCCTTTCCGGCATGCGCTGGATCCAGCCGGAAGCTTGGCGCCGCTTCGCCGAATTTCTGCCCGAAGCCGAGCGGAGCGATCTGCTGGAGGGCTATCACAAGCGCCTGATGGACCCGGATCCTGCCGTCCACATGCCCGCTGCCATTGCCTGGAGTCTCTACGAGGGAAGCTGCTCGACGCTGCTGCCGGATCCCGAGGAGCTGAAGAGCTTCGCCGGCGACGTCCTGGCGCTCGGCCTCGCCAGGATGGAGACGCATTACTTCCGCAACAACATCTTCCTGCCAGAGAATTTCCTGCTGGAGAATGTCGATCGCATCCGGCACATCCCGGCCTTCATCGTCCAGGGCCGCTATGACCTGGTCTGCCCGATCCGCACCGCCGACGACCTGACCCAGCGCTGGCCGGAGGCCCGCTACACGATCGTG
>DASZYM010000241.1:0-17540 GCA_035545355.1 Dongiaceae bacterium | reverse complement strand
GACTTGCCGTCCGCGCTCATCTCGACGCCGAGCGCGCCCTCGGAGACCACCGCGAGGCCGAGCGGTTCGAGCGCCTTCAAGTAGAAGGCCTTGCTCGCGGCGTAGTCGCTGACCCCGAAGACGACGTGATCGAACATGAGGTCCTCCCGGCTAGTGCTCGGTCACGCCGCCGGGGCCGCCGCCGAGCTTGGAGGCCAAGGCGGCCTGGAGGAAGCGGTCGATGTCGCCGTCGAGCACGCCGCCGGTATCGCTGGTCTCGACCTCGGTGCGGAGGTCCTTCACCATCTGGTAGGGCTGCAGCACGTAGGAGCGGATCTGGTGGCCCCAGCCGATATCGGTCTTCTGCGCCTCGATCGCCTGGGCCTTCTCCTCGCGCTTGCGGAGCTCGAGCTCGTAGAGCCGCGCTTTCAGCATGTCCATCGCCATGGCGCGGTTGCGATGCTGCGAGCGGTCGGCCTGGCAGGAGACGACCACGCCGGTCGGGACGTGGGTGATGCGGATGGCGCTGTCGGTCTTGTTGATGTGCTGACCGCCGGCGCCGGAGGCGCGGAAGGTATCGACCTTCAGATCCTTGTCCAGCACCTCGATGTTGATGTCGTCGTCGATCACCGGATAGACCCAGATCGAGGAGAACGAGGTGTGGCGCCGCGCATTCGAATCGAAGGGCGAGATGCGCACCAGGCGGTGCACGCCGGATTCCGATTTCAGCCAGCCATAGGCGTTCGGGCCCTTGATCTCGATGGTCGCGGATTTCAAGCCCGCCTCTTCGCCCCCGCTCTCTTCCAGCCACTCGACCTTGTAGCCGTGCTGCTCGGCCCAGCGCACATACATGCGCAGCAGCATCTGCGCCCAGTCCTGCGCCTCGGTGCCGCCGGCGCCGGCATGGACTTCGAGATAGCAATCGTTGCGGTCGGCCTCGCCGGAGAGCAGCGATTCCAATTCTCGCTGCGCGGCGCGGGCCTTGAGGTCGGCGAGGTTGCGCTCGGCCTCATCGACCGAGGCGGTGTCGCCTTCGCTCTCGCCGAGCTCGGCGAGGGTCAAGGCATCGTCGAGCTCGCGCTCCAAGGATTTGTAGGCGCCGATGGAGTCGGACAGGTGCGTCCGCTCGCGCATGATCTTCTGGGCTTTTTCCGGCTTCTCCCAGAGGGCCGGATCCTCGGCGAGCGCGTTCAGTTCGTCGAGACGACGAAGAGCGTTGTCCCAGTCAAAGATGCCTCCTCAGCAGGGCCAGCGAGGAGCGGATCTCGCTCGCCTTCTGCTCGATCTCAGCGCGCATGGTCTTGGTCCAATCCTTCTAGAGCGGCGCGGAAGATGGGGGAAAGCGCCCGGTTCGTCAATGTTTGCGCCGTCTCAGGCCGCGCTATGCCCTCACCCCGGCCCTCTCCCCCCGCGGACGAATGTCCGCCTACGCGGACGGTGGGGAGAGGGAGCAGAGTTGGGGTGAGGATCGCGATCAGTATAGCCCTTGCGAGGAATCCGAGGGTGCGGCCGGGGCCGGCTGCTGGGTCACGGTCTGGCTGGGCGGCGGCGCGCCGAGCGTGCCGCCGACGCTCGGCGGATTGTCGCTCGGGCTGGGGGTCGGGGTGTTGTCGTTGTTGGCATTGCCGTTGCTGTTGCCGTTGCCGAGACCGTCGACCGTCGCGGGCAGCGGCGCGGCATTGCTGGCGGCCGCGGCGGGCGGCTGGGCGGATTGTTGATCGGTATCCGACGACGGCGCCGCCGGCGAAGCCGTGCTTTGACCCGGACTGCTGTTCTGCACCGGACCGTTGGGGCCGATCGCGTTGCTCGGATGATAGTCCGCGGGGTTCGAGCCCTCGCCGTCCGGCACGCTCGGCTGCTGGGACACCATCTGCTGCTGGGTATCCGGGGTGCTCGGCATGTCGAGGATGCTGCTGCCGTAATCGGCGGGCGGCGGCAGGGAATCGGTCGCGGCCTGGTCCTGCCCGCCGTTATCGACCGGCAGCACGGAGCCATAGCCCGCATCCTGGCCGTAATCGCTCTTGCCCTCGACGACCTGCATCGGCTGGCCGTTGGGCTCGGTGCCCGGGCGGAAGGCTTCCCAGATCACCAGGCCGGTATCGCCGGGCTGCGGCCGCTGGCCGGTCTTGTAGTTGACGCGGACCAGGCGGATGCCGGGCGGAATACGGAAGGGCGTGGCCGGCTTGTCCTTCAGCGCATCGATCATGAAGTCGCGGAAGATCGGCGCCGAGATCGTGCCGCCGGTCGCCCGCTTGCCGAGCGTGCGCGGCTGGTCGTAGCCGACATAGAGGCCGGCAACGAGGTCGGGCGAATAGCCGACGAACCAGACGTCGCGGCCGTCATTGGTGGTGCCGGTCTTGCCGGCCAGCGGCTTGCCGACCGCCTTGACCGCGCTGCCGGTGCCGCGCTGCACGACGCCCTGCATCATCGAGACCATCTGATAGGCGACCGCGGGATCGAGCACCTGCGGGCGGTCGTCGGGCAAGGTCGGCGGCGGCTGGCCGTCATAGGCGATTCCGGAGCAGCCGTCGCACTTGCGCTGGTCGTGGCGGTACATGGTCCAGCCGAGGCTGTTCTGCACCCGGTCGATGAAGGTCGGCTCGACCTTCTTGCCGCCGTTCACGATCATCGAATAGGCGGTCACCATGCGCAGCACCGTGGTCTCGCCGGCGCCGATCGACATGGCCAGAGTCTGCTGCATGTTGTCGATGACGCCGAGCCGCCCCGCCATCTCCGCGACCTTGGCCATGCCGATGGTCTGCGCGATGCGGATGGTCATCAGGTTGCGCGAATTCTCGAGGCCGAGCCGCATGGTCGCGGGGCCGAAATATTCCTGCTCGAAGTTCTCCGGCCGCCAGGGCGGCAGGCCCGGGCCCTGGTTGATCACCATCGGCGCGTCGAGAATGATGGTCGACGGCGTCATGCCCGATTCCAGCGCCGCCAGGTAGACGACCGGCTTGAACGACGAGCCGGGCTGGCGCATCGCCTGGGTGGCGCGGTTGAATTCGCTCTGCTGATAGGACCAGCCGCCGGTCATCGCCAGCACGCGGCCGGTATGCGGGTCCATGGCGACGAAGGCGCCGCTCACCTCCGGCACCTGCCTGAGGCCGTAGGTGTCCTTGGGATAGGCGTTGCCCTTGGAATCCTTGGCGACCGCCTCGACGGCGACGATGTCGCCGGGCTGCAGCACGTCGCTCGCCGCCTTGATCGCCGGGCCGCGGCTGTGATCGGCCAGCGCCTTCCTGGCCCAGGTCAGCTCGGCCAAGGGAATCTGGCCCTGGCTGCCGTCCTTGAAGCCGATCTTCACGGCGCTCTTGTCGGCGTCGAGCACCATCGCCGGCAGCCACTGATAGAGCCAGGGCATCGGCGGCAGATCGGCCATGGTCTTCTGCCAGGTCTCGGCATCGAACTCGACATGCTTCAACGGGCCGCGATAGCCCGTGGTGCGGTCGAAATCGACCAAGCCGTTGCGCAGCGCCTCGTCGGCGTATTCCTGCAGCTTGGGATCGAGCGTCGAGCGGACGGTCAGCCCCTTCTTGTAGAGCGCATCCTCGCCGAAGCGCTGGGCGAGATCGCGGCGCACCTCCTCGGCGAAGTAATCGGCGGTCACGCGCTCGGTGGCGGCGCGCGCATGCTCTTCCAGCGGCTCGGCCTTGGCGGCGGTCGCCTCCTCCGCGGTGATGTCGCCGTTCTCCTGCATGCGGTCGATCACCCAGTTGCGGCGGTCGAGCGCGGCCTCGTGGTTGCGCTTGATGTTGTAGTTGTTCGGCGCCTTGGGCAGCGAGGCGAGATAGGCCGCCTCGCCGATGGTGAGCTCGTTCAGCGGCTTGTTGAAATAGTTGAGCGCCGCCGCGGCGACCCCGTAATTGCCCGAGCCCAGATAGATCTGGTTGAGATAGAGCTCGAGGATGCGGTCCTTCGAGAACGCCTTCTCGATGCGCAGCGCGAGGATCGCTTCCTTGATCTTGCGCGAATAGGAGACCTCGTTGGTCAGCAGGAAGTTCTTGGTGACCTGCTGGGTGATGGTCGAGGCGCCGATCGGACGGCGGTCGCGGCCGTAATTGAGGATGTTGATCCAGGCGGCCTTGACCATCGACGGCACGTCGATGCCGGGATGGGTGTAGAAGGTCTTGTCCTCGGCGGAGAGGAAGGCGTTGATCACGCGCTTGGGGATCGCGGTGATCGGCACGAAGACGCGATTCTCGACCGCGTATTCGGCGAGCAGGCGGCCGTCGCCGGCATAGACGCGGCTGACCACCGGCGGGTCGTAATTCGCGAGCTGCGAGACCTCGGGCAGGTCTTCCGAATAATGCAGGAAGGCGACATAGCCGACGATCACCGCCACGGTGCCGCCGACCAGGAGCATCCCGAACAGGAAGGTGAAGATCCACGGAATGCGGAAGCCGCCGCGCCGCTTCGGCTTGCGCGCCTTCCTGGCCTGCTTTGCCGCCCGCTTGTCGACGGGGGGTGCGATCGGATCGTCGTCGTCGCGCACGGCCCGCAATTGCGGCAGCGGCGGCCGGTCGGGATCGTCAGGAAACTGGTCGGTCATGGGGCCTTGTTTATCCCGCTGGGCGGCGGAATGCCAGGGTCGATAGGGTGTCGGGCGATCACGAATAACTGCCCGCCAATAAAGGCAAATTTGCGGCGCGCCCAAGAGTTCCCGGGGATTAGGCGCGGGATGCCGCCGGATGGTTCACCCGGGGTTCACCCGGGGGTTCACCAGGCGGTTCAACACCGCTCCGCGGCGGCGGTCAGGCCGTGAGCAGGCCGAACCTGCGGCCGTGGCCGACGGCCTGGGCGCGGTTGCGGGCCTGAAGCGCCCGGAGCAGCCGGTGCACATGCAGCTTTGCGGTCGCCTCGCTGATCCCGAGCTGGCCGGCGATCCGCTTATTCGAGGCGCCGCCCGCCAGCAGTTCGAGGACCTGTTGCTGGCGCGCGGTCAGCGCCGGGGCGGTATTCGCGGCCGCGCGCTGCTCGATCGCGGTCGCGGCGCGGTCGCAGAGCACGAGGTCCGCGGCGAGCGCGCGCGGCGATTTCGCCAGCAGCCGGGCCTGGTCCTGGTCCTTCAGCCGGGCGGTGACGTCGGTGCAGAACAACAGCACCGCCGGGCGGCCGCCGACATTGATCACCTTGTGGGTCGAGGCGACCCAGACGAGCGCGCCGTCCTTGTGCCGGAGCGCCACCACGAAATCGCGGTCGACCGGCGCGCCGGCGCCCCAGTCCTGCAAGGCGCGGCCGATGAAGTCGCGGTGCGGCTCGGCGACCACGTCGGCGGGGTTCTTCTGCAGCAGGGTGTCGCGGTCGTAGCCGAGCAGGCTGGCCGCCGTCTCGTTGAGGTGGAGATAGCGATCGGCGAGCAGCACCACGACCGGCGCCGGGATCTCGTCGAACAGCGGACTGCCGAGGCCGCAGGCGCCGAGGAAGGAGCAGGCCGAGAGCGGATCCGCGCCGCCCGCGATCAATTGCGGCGCGACATAGGAATTGCCGGCGATGACGAAACGCAGCGCCTCGATGAACCAGCGCGGCTCGACGTCGCGGGCAAGCACGCCGTCGCAGCCGGCATTCAGCCAGCGGTCGCATTCCACCCGGCCCATCGTGCCGTAGACCGCGACCCGGAGCGCCGGATGGATGCGCTTGGCGAGCGCGATCAGCGCCCGCCCCTCCTGGCGCACGGCGGTGTCGAGGAACAGCAGCAGGTCGGGGCGCGCCTCGCCCTGCAGCAGCGCCAGCGCCTCGCCGGGATCGGCGAGCCAGGTGAGCGCCACGCCGTCGAAGGCGGCGCGCAACGCGTCGCCGAGCGCCTTCTGCTCGAAGGAGGGCGGACAGACATGGACGATCGAGAGACGGCGGGCTTTGGCGGAAGCGGGCAAGATGGACCTGTTGTCAGGGAAAGGGTGCGGTGGGCCAGACCATGATGCCCAAGGGGGACACCGGGCAAGATGTACACCGGTGTAGTGCAAAAGGATCCCAGCGGAGACTATTATTCGAAGTATTTCAATATGTTATACCATGATTAGACCTCGACCCCCGGTCCCGGCGCTCCTAGGATTGCATACAGCATAGCTGGATAATTGGGGCCGGATCGCCGGCGCGGCCCCGGGGTGCGACGACCTACCGCGCATCGTCGATCCGGCCACAACCCTTCCGGACTGGGGAGAGATATGGAGGCGCTGACCGATTTCGCGGAACGCCGGCGGTTGCTGGGCCTGACCGAGGCGAGCGGCCGGGAGCTGCCCGCCTTCTGGGCGACAATCGAGCACAAGCTGCCCGAGCTGCTCGACGGCTTCTATCAGCGCCTGGCGACGATCCCGGCGCTGTCCGCCAAGATCGGCGGCCAGGCGGAGCGGCTGAAGGCGGCGCAGACCGAGCACTGGCGGCGGCTGTTCCAGGGCCGGTTCGACCAGAGCTATTTCGAGAGCGCGCACCGGATCGGCCTCACCCACAACCGGATCGATCTCGATCCGCTCTGGTATCTCGCCGGGTACAGCCACTTCCTCGGACATCTGATGCAAACGAAGCAGCCGCGGCGCTGGCCGTGGCGCCGCGCCGCGCCGCTGCCGGTGCAGTCGATCATCGGCGCGGTCATGCTGGATGCCGGCACCGCGATCCTCGCCTACCAGCAGGCGGTGATCGAGGACCGGCTCGCGCGCCAGCGGCAGCTCGAGGCGCAGATCGGCGCCTTCGACCGCGAGATGCGGGACGTGCTGGGCGCGCTGGCGGCGGTCTCCGGGCAGATCCGCGAGGCCTCCGCGGTGCTCGCCCGCAGCGCCGAGACCTCGAAGCGGCAATCGAGCACGGTCGCCGCCGCTTCCGCCCAGGCCGCGAGCAACGTGCAGACCGTCGCCGCGGCGGCCGAGCAACTCTCGGCATCGATCCGCGAGATCAGCGAGCGCGTCAGCCAGTCGAGCGCCATCACCGGACGCGCGGCGGAGACCGCCGAGACCTCCGACCGCACGACGCGCGCGCTCTCCGACGCCGCGTCGCGGATCGGCGCCGTGGTGCAGCTGATCGACGAGATCGCCAGCCAGACCAACCTGCTGGCGCTGAACGCGACGATCGAGGCGGCGCGCGCCGGGGATGCCGGCAAGGGCTTTGCCGTGGTCGCCTCGGAGGTGAAGGGCCTCGCCGGCCAGACCGGACGCGCGACCGGCGAGATCGCGGGCCAGATCCAATCGATGCAGGAGGCGACCACGGAGTCGGTGGACCTGCTGCAGAAGATCGCCGGCGAGATCGGCCGGCTGCGCGAGATCTCCGCCGAGGTCGCGGCGGCGGTGGAGCAGCAGACCGCGGCGACCATCGAGATCGCCCGCAACGTGCAGCAGGCGGCGGCGGGGACGGACAGCGTGACGCAGAACATCGGCATCATCGAGCAGTCGGCCGGCGAGACCAGCGCCGCCGCGGAGGAGCTGGCCAGGACCTTCGATGCGCTGAACCGCATCGAGCAGAAGATCAATCTCGAGGTCGAGAAGTTCCTCGAGGCGGCGCGGCAGGCGTGATCCCGGTCCCGTCATCGCGCGGCGACACGGACGATCCCCGCGACCTGGAAGCCGTGGGGCTGCCCGCCGATTTCGGCCGCGCCGCGCTCGACAGCCTTTCCGAGGCGGTGGTCGTGATCGACCGCGGATCGACCGTGCTCTATTTCTCGCCGGCCGCGACCGCGCTGTTCGGCTATACCGCGGCCGAGACGATCGGGCGCAACATCAACATGATCATGCCGGCGCGCGAATCGGCGGAGCACGACCTCTACGTCCGGCGCTACATCGAGACCGCGCAGCCGCGGATCATCGGCCGGACCCGCGAGGTCACCGGCCTCACCAAGGACGGCCGGCTGATCCCGATCGACCTCCGCGTCGTGCCGATAAGGCTCGGCGACCAGGACTGCTTCATCGGCAGCATGCGCGACGTCAGCGAGCGCAAGACCCGCGAGGCGGCGCTGCAATCGCTGAGCGACCGGCTCGGCAACCAGCTCGGCATCCTCGACGCCATCCTCTCCAACATCGAGGAAGGCGTGTGCCTGTTCGACACCGCGGGCAAGCTGGTCTGCTGCAACCGGCGCTACCTCGCCTTGCTCGATCTGCCGGACAACGTGATCGCCGTCGGGATGACGCTGGAGGAGATGATCGACCTCATCGTCGGGCTCGGGCTGATCCGCGCCGACGAGGCGGCGAGCTTCAAGCAGCGGCGCCTGGCGCTGCTGCAGAGCGAGCACGGCGACCGGCTGACCGTGCATCTTGCCAGCGGCCGGACCCTGCGCGTGCTGCACCGGAAGATGCCGGACGGGCGCTCGATCGCCACCTATCGCGACGTGACCGCGACCGAGAGCGCCGCCGCCGAGCTCCGGCACGCGATCCAGCGCGCCGAGGATGCCAGCCGGTCGAAGTCGAACTTCCTGGCCAACATGAGCCACGAGCTGCGCACGCCGCTCAACGGCATCCTCGGCATCACCGAGGCGCTGAAGCTCGGCTATTTCGGCACCCTGACGGCGCAGCAGGCGGTCTATCTCGACGACGTCCACTCCGCCGGCCAGCATCTGCTGCGGATCATCAACGGCATCCTCGACCTGGCGCGGATCGAAGCCGGGCGGTTCGACCTGATGGAAGTGACGGTGCGCGCCGACGAGCTGGTGGAGGCGGCGGTGCAGCTCGTGGCCTCGCTGGCGCGCGAGGCCGGGCTTTCGATCACCCGCGCCGGGCCGGTGCCCGGCCCGCTGCTCAAGATCGACCGCCAGGCGATGGTGCAGGTCCTGGTGAACCTGCTCTCCAACGCCATCAAGTTCACGCCGCGCGGGCACCGCGTCGCCATCTCCTGGCACGGCGGCGCCGAGGGGGTGAGCTTCGAGATCGCCGACGAAGGCATCGGCATGAAGCGCGAGGAGATCGAGCTCGCGCTCACGCCCTTCGGCCAGGCCGAGAGCAGCCGCACCAAGCGGCACGAGGGCACCGGGCTCGGCTTGCCGCTGGCGCAGCACATGGTGAGCCTGCATGGCGGGCGCCTGACGGTGCAGAGCGAGGCGAACAAGGGAACGATCGTGACCGTGCTGCTGCCGCATTCGCGCGTGGCGGATGCCCCGCCGGCGACCTGGCGCGCGCGCAAGGCGGCGAAGGCGGGCTAGACTAGGTGCGGCGGATCATATCGCGCCAGTCGAAGTAATCTTCGATGGCGTGGGTGATGGAATCCGCGAGCTTCTTCTGATGGGTGGGCTCGGTCAGCAGCCGCTCGTCCTCGGGGTTGGAGATGTAGCCCATTTCCAGGAGGACCGAGGGGACGTCCGGCGCCTTCAGGACCGCGAAGCCGGCGAAGCGATGACTGTTCTGCAACATCATCGTGTCGTTCCGGAGGTCGCTGACCAGGATCGAGGCGAAGCGCGAGGAGAGGTTGATGGTCTCGCGCTGGGCGAGGTCGATCAGGATGCCGGAGACGGTCTGGCTCTGCTGCGAGAGATCGACGCCGTTGATCACGTCCGACTTGTTCTCCTTGGTCGCCAGGGCCTCGGCCTCGGCGTCGGAAGCCTTGTCGGAGAGGGTGTAGACCGAGGCGCCGCGGGCATCGGTGCCCGGATTGGAATCCGCGTGCAGCGAGATGAAGAGATCGGCGCCCTTGTCCCGCGCGATCTTGAAGCGGTCGCGGAGCGGAATGAAGATGTCCTTGTCGCGGGTCAGCACCACGCGGAACCGACCGGTCGCCAACAGCGCCTTCTGCAACTGCTTGGCCATCGCGAGGGTGATGTTCTTCTCCATGGTGGTGGCGCCCAGAGCGCCGGGATCGATTCCGCCATGGCCGGGATCGATCACGATCAGCGGCTTCGGCGCATCCGCCGTCGCGGTGACCGCCTTCGCAGCCGGTTTCGCCGCCGATTTCCCGGCATCGTCCGAAACCGCGGCGGCCGCGGCAGCCGCTGCCTTCGTGCCGTTCAGAGGCGCCGCACCGGTGCTTGTTCCGGCGGCGGTGGTGCCGAGAACCGGATTGAGGCTGCCGGGTTCGGGAGCGCCGGTATTGGCGCCGCCCGGGGCTGCCGCGCCGTTGGACGCGAAGAGAACGGTCTGGACCGAGCCCTTATAGGCCGCCGCATCGGTCGGCCGGAGATCGATGGCGAAACGGACCGGCTGGTCGCCATTGGCGGGAAGGACCCGCGCATCGGCGACCGCCGCCGGCGCGGCGAGATCCAGCACCACCCGGGAGGTCCCGGCCTTGAACAGGCCGTAGCGCAGGCCGGCGACCAGGCCGTGGCCCTGCAGCTTCTTGCCGCCCGGGACCTTCCAGCCGATCTCCGAGAAATCGATCACGATCCGGTCGGGCTCGGCCAGGCTGAAGACCCGGAAATCCGGGGCGCCGGTCAGGGACAGCTCGACCCGAGTCAGGTTGGGCTCGACCCCGAGCTTGGCCTCGGTGACGGTCGGCTGGCTATCGGCAAAGGCAAAAGGGGTCGAGATCAGGACCAGGCTCAGCCGCAGCAGCCAGGGCAAGAGTCGCCGAAAAACCCGCATTTAGTCCGATCTCCCAAGAGAGACTGCCAATATAGCGTCTTAAGCCACTGTGAATCAACACAATTCTGTTAGGCACGGAGACCATGGCCCGGTGACCCTGGCCAAAGATGATTGTGTTAAGGGGACAGGGTCATTATTCTCCGGCTTGACTTGGCGAAGTGAAGGGTCGCCCGGAGCGATTGCGCTCCCTACCGCCCGAACCGACGCCGGGTCTCGACCGGTTCCACGCAAGAAATGCGCCGCCCGGCACAGTAGCGGGCGGCAGCTTGGAGCGACCGGTCACAGTGGCACCCGAAGGGCGCCCGCGGCGGGATAGTCCCGCCGGGAAGCGGCATCGCGGTGCTTATCGCCACAGGTTGAGATGACGAATACCTGGATTTCACCAACCCAATTCGCGCCGCCGCCCGCGTTACTCGCGGGCGCCGCTTGGCGCGCGGAGTATCTGACGCATGTCCAAAACAATGTTGATCGATGCCACCCACCCGGAAGAGACGCGGGTCGCGGTGGTGGACGGACGCAAGCTTGAAGAGTTCGACGTCGAAATAGCCGGCCGCCGGCCGCTCAAAGGCAACATCTACCTCGCCAAGGTCACCCGCGTGGAGCCGTCGCTCCAGGCGTGCTTCGTGGAATACGGCGGCAACCGCCACGGCTTCCTGGCCTTCAGCGAAATCCACCCCGACTATTACCGCATCCCGATCGCCGATCGCGAAGCGCTGATGCGCGAGACCCGCGCGGCGATCGACGATCACGACGGCGGTCATGACGAGCCGGCGCCGCGTTCCGGCGGCGACGATCACGACCATGGGCACGACCATGGGCACGACGAACCCGCCCATGACCATGATCACGAGCATGACGATCATGTCCATGCGCAGGACGAGAGCGTCCACGATCAGGACGACCATGGGTCCGACGAGGAGCCGCATGACGACGGCGCGCTGTTCGCCGCGGCGCCGAGCTTCGACCATGCCGGAGACCGGCCGGAGCAGGATGCGGGCGAGCGCGAGCCGGCCATGCCGCTCGCGGTGCACCAGGACATCCTGCGCCAGGAGATCCCGCTCGACGACAGCGGGGCGGCGGCGTCCGACCTCGGCGCCGCGGGCGAGCATGCGGTGCCGGAGAACGGCGCGGGCGATACCGAGCTGCCGCCGGCGACGCAGGGCGAACTGATCGAAGTCGCCGTGCCGCAGGAAGCACCGGAGGCCCTGGGCCAGCCGGAGCCCGCGCGCGAGGACGATCCCGAGGTCGATGAGGAGAATGCGCGGCGTCGCCGCCAGCGCGCGCTCCGCCGCTACAAGATCCAGGAAGTGATCAAGCGCCGGCAGATCCTGCTGGTCCAGGTCACCAAGGAAGAGCGCGGCAACAAGGGCGCGGCGCTCACCACCTATCTCTCGCTGGCCGGCCGCTATTGCGTGCTGATGCCGAACACCGATCGCGGCGGCGGGATCTCCCGCCGGATCACCAGCCTCAACGATCGCAAGCGGCTGAAGAACATCGTCGACGACCTCGACGTGCCCGAGGGCATGGCGGTCATCGTGCGCACCGCGGGCAGCGAGCGCAGCAAGGCCGAGGTCAAGCGCGACTTCGAATACCTGCTGCGGCTGTGGGACGAGATCCGCGAGACCACGCTGAAATCCTCGGCGCCGGCCCTGATCTACGAGGAAGCGAGCCTGATCAAGCGCTCGATCCGCGATCTCTATACCCGCGACATGGGCGACATCGTCGTCTCGGGTGTCGACGGCTACACGCAGGCCAAGCAGTTCATGCGCATGCTGACGCCGAGCCATGCCAAGCGCATCCAGCTCTATCGCGATACCTCGGTGCCGCTGTTCCAGCGCCACCAGGTCGAGAGCCAGCTCGCCGCGATCCACAATCCGGTCGTGCACCTGCGCTCGGGCGGCTACATCGTCATCAACCAGACCGAAGCGCTGGTCGCGATCGACGTGAACTCCGGCCGCGCCACCAAAGAGCGCAACATCGAAGAGACCGCGCTGAAGACGAACGTCGAGGCGGCGGAAGAAGTCGCCCGCCAACTGCGCCTGCGCGATCTTGCCGGGCTCATCGTCATCGACTTCATCGACATGGAGGAAGGCCGCAACAACAACGCGGTCGAGCGGCGCCTGAAGGATTCGCTGCGGAACGACCGGGCGCGGATCCAGATCGGCCGCATCAGCTCCTTCGGCCTGCTGGAGATGTCGCGGCAGCGGCTGCATCCCAGCCTGCAGGAGGCTTCGACCGACATCTGCCCGCATTGCCGCGGCTCCGGCCGCATCCGCTCGGTGGATTCGACCGCGTTGCACGTGCTGCGCCTGGTCGAGGAGGAGATCACCAAGACCTTCAGTCCGGGCGTGTCGGTCTTCGCGCCGACCGCGGTGGCGCTCTACATCCTGAACCAGAAGCGCACCGCGCTGTCGCAGCTCGAAATGCGGCGCGGCGTGCGGATCTATATCAACGGCGATGACAGCCTGACGCCGCCCGACTATCGCCTGGAGCGGATCAAGCAGCTCGCCCCGGGCGAGGAGCTGCCGCCGGCGGTCGTCCCCACTCCGCTGCCGACCGATGTCGAGCTCGAGATCGACGCCGACATCCCCGAGGAGATCGAGGAAGAGGTCGAGGCCGCGGCCGAAGGCGAGACCGAGGCCCGTACCGAGGAGAGCGCGACCCAGGAATCCGCCGGTGACGAAGAAACCGGCGGGCGCGGTCGGCGCCGCCGGCGCCGGCGTCGCGGCCGGGGCAACCGGTTCAATGCCGACGAGTTCACCGAATCCAGCGAGGCCGCCGAGACCGCGGCGCCGCCGGTACCGGTCGAGCAAGGCGAAGCCGTGACGGCAGCGCCCGCGGAAGAAGCCCAGGGCGACGATGCCGGCGGCGAAGCGGACGGCGCCGAAGGCACCGCCGAGGAAGGCGAGGGCCGGCGTCGTCGGCGCCGCGGCCGCCGCGGCGGAAGGCGGCGCTCGCGCCGCGGCCAGGAGGCCGGCGCACCGGACGCGTCCGAGGGCCAGGCCGAGGGCGGCGACGATATGGCCGACGGCGAGCAGCCGGGCGTGCCCGAGGATTCCGACGCCTTGCCGCCGCAATGGCGCGCGCCGGAGACCGAGCGGACAGCCGAACCGGCGGCCGAGCGGCCGGCGGAGCCGGTCCTGGCCGAGCCCCAGGCGCAGGCGGAGCCGGACTTCCCGGCCTATCCGGCCCATGAGGCGGTGCCGCAGGCGGCCCAGGCTCCGGAACCGGAAGCCCAGCCCGTCTCTTCGCCGGTCAAGGTGATCGAGATCGGCGCGGCCGAGGAATCCGCCGCGGAAACGGCCGAGCCCGGCGCTTCCCAGGGGCAGCGCCGCGGCTGGTGGCGCCGTTTGATCGAATAGCCCATCCCAGTTAGGCTCTCGCGCGGCGGGTGGGGGTGACACCCGCCGTGCAGCGAAACCGCACTTGAGGCGTTTCTAGGGGACGCTTCGAGACGGGGCCCGCCAGGCGCCGGAAGAAGCGGCCAGGCGGAAGTTGGGACGAGGTCGAGGGATGGCGGATCGCGCGGAGCAGAGGAGGCGTCGCCGGCGCTGGCCGGTCGTGCTGCTGCTCGCCGTGGTGCTGCTGGGCATCGCCTGCGTCGGATTCCGGGAACGGATCGCGGCCTGGGCGGCGACCGAAGCGCTGTCGCTCCGCTACGACCTGCCGAGCAAGCTGGAGATCAACGATCTCGGCGCGCATCACGCGTCGATCGGCGCGGTGTCGCTGGGTGCCGCCGGACAGCTCAAGGCCAGCGACATCAGCCTGCAATTCACACCGACCGCGATGCGGATCGAGCGGATCGAGATCGGCCGGCTCGACATCCATGCGCATTACGACGGGCATGTCCTCAGTCTGGGCGAGATCGATCCCCTGTTCCGCGAGCTGATGGCGCCGGGCGACGGTCCGGGCACGGAGCCGCCCTCCTCCATCATCCTGCACCGCATCGTGCTGACCGTGGACACGCCGCTCGGCCCGCTGGCCGGCGACGGCATGGCGACCATCGATCACAATGTCATCTACAGCCAGTTCACCCTGACCGAGACCCAGCAGCGCGCGGCGCTGCATCTCGATCTCAACGCGACGCTCGGCAACCGCACGCCGCAGCCCCAGGGCAAGATCACCGGCGACCTCAGCGCGAATTCGGTGCTGTGGGACATCCTGCATCTGCCGCGGCCGAGCGGCGGCACGGTGCATGTCGAGGCGCAGTTGAAGACGCCGCCCGGCGACAACGCGGTCAGCGGCATCCGGATCGCGACCGGCTCCCTGGTGCTGGCCGCGGATTGGCGGATCACCGGCGACAAGCTCACCTGGGACGGCTCGCCGCTCGGCACCCCGCTGGTCTTCGACGGCAACGGCCGCGCGGTGCTCTCGGAGCGGCGGCTGGACATCCCCAATTTCGCGATCCAGATGAGCGGCGGCTGGTCGTCGGACCTCAGCGCGAACCTGCAAGGCGCCGGCATCCTGAAGATCGAGGACGACAAGCCGACCGCGCAGGGCAATATCGACATGGCCGCGCAGTTGAAGGCGCTGGCCTTCGGGCCGAACCAGTTCAAGGCGCCGGCGGTCGATCTCGGCTGGCAATTCGGCTTCGACGGCGACCGCGTGACCCTGCAGCCGAGCCGAGACGGCACGCTCAAATTCACGCAAGCGAGCTTCGGGCCGGTGAGGTTCAACAAGGCGACGACGGTCACCCTGAAGAAGAACGATGCCAGCCGCTTCGTCTATCCGCTCCGACCCGACGACGAGGAGCCGATCGAGGCGTCGTTCGCGCTGGGCGCGCTTTCGACCGAGGTCGCGCTGCCGGGCATGGACCAGCCGGTGAAGCTCGCCGTTCCCGGCGGCACGTTCAGCTTCACCTCGACGCCCAGCACGCTGTTCGACTACGCGTTCGATGCGAAGGGCGCGACGCTCACGCTGGCGCAGCCCCAGGCCGACGTGCAGAACCTGCAGGTCAGCCTGAAGAGCACCGGCGGCAAGATCGACATCGCGCTGAAATCGCCGGCGATCCACGGCGCGGGCGCGGCGCCCGCCGCGCTCGACGCCAAGGCCAATGTCACCGGCAGCAAGCTCACGCTGAATTCCAAGCTGAGCATCGCCAGCGCGCAGGCGACGCTGACCGCCAACGGCAGCTACGACCTCGCCCAGGGCAGGGGCCGCTTCGACGTCGAGCTGCCGCCGATCACCTTCGCGCCGGGCGGGCTGCAGCCGAAGGACCTGGTCCCCGCCCTCGCCCATAGCACCGACGGCATCTCCGGCACCGTCGCGGTCAAGGGACCGATCCTGCTCGACAAGAACGGCATCACCTCGCAGATCGAGCTCAACCTGCAGGACCTGAGCGGCAAGGTGGGGCCGATCGCGCTGAAGAACCTCAACTCCGTGATCGAGGTCGACCGGCCCTGGCCGCTCACCACCGCGCCTGACCAGATCGTCTCGGTCGAGCTCGCCGATGTCGGCCTGCCGCTGACCAACGGCCTGGTGCGGTTCAAGATCGACGACGGCACGACGATGAGCATCGCCGAAAGCCATCTCGAGATGATGAGCGGCCACGTGACCCTGGAGCCGGTGACGCTGAAGCTCGGCGCGCCGGCGCAGCAGATCCATCTCAACGTGGACAAGGTCTCGCTCGCGCGCCTGTTCGAGCTGTTCGCGGTCGCCGGGCTGAGCGGCGACGGCCAGCTCTCCGGCGCGATCCCGGTGACCCTGTTCCCGGCCGGCCTCGCCATCGACCATGCCAAGCTGGAAGCCGAGGGCCCTGGCAGCTTGCGCTACAACCAGGCGCAGGCCCCGGCCGCCTTGCAGGGTGCCGGGGACAGCGTGAAGCTGGCGATGTCCGCCTTGTCGGACTTCCATTACGACAAGCTCGAGGTCGATCTCGACCGGGCGGCCACCGGCGATACCGAGCTGGGCTTGCATATCGCCGGGCGCAACCCCAGCTTCTACAACGGTTATCCGGTCGAATTTAACCTTGCCGTGACCGGGCGGCTCGACGAGGCCCTGCGCAAGGGCTTGGCCGGGTATCAAGTGCCCGATATGATCCGCGAGAAGCTGAAGTCGTATAACCAGTAAAGGGCTTTCGGGGTGTCGACCTCTCCCATTCTCGCGCGGCGGGCTGCGGCAATCTTGTTGCTTGCCGCGCCGGTTTTTGCGGGCTGCAATCCGACCGTGAAGGTGGAAGCGCCGGATAAACCGATCGTGATCAACCTCAACGTCAAGATCGAGCAGGAGGTCCGGGTCAAGGTCGACAAGGACGTCGAAAGCCTGGTCAACAACAACCCCAACCTGTTCTGACGCCGCCCCGTCCCGACGACCGCCCGAGAAAACGATGCGCAAGCTCTCCCTGCTCCGTTCCGCGAAGACCTGGCTGGCCGTGCTGGCCCTGGCCGTGATGCTGCCTCTGGGAATGCCCGCGGGGACACCCCTGGGAATGCCCGCGGCGGCGCATGCGGATCCGCTCGACGACGCCCGCGCCGCCGGCCAGATCGGCGAGCGGCCGGACGGCTACGTGGACAGCGTGGCGCCGAACCCGTCGCCGGCGATCCAGCAGCTCATCAGCGACATCAACGCCCAGCGGCGCAAATTCTACGAGCAGCTCGCCGGCCAGAAGGGCGTGCCGGCGGAAGAGATCGGCGCGCTCGCCGCCGAGAAGACCATCGCCCAGAAGCTGAAGCCGGGCATGTACTACATGAACAGCGCCGGCCAGTGGATGCAGAAGTAGCAGGATAGAAGTGGTTTGATGGCCTCCCTGCCGGGCGACATCGATGCGGCTCTCGCGCTCCTGAAATCCGGAAACTACGTCGCGGACCGCAGCCTTGCGACCGCGGTGTTCCTGTCGCTGAAGCTCGGCCGCCCGCTGTTCCTCGAAGGCGAGGCCGGCGTCGGCAAGACCGAGATCGCCAAGGTGCTGGCGACGACGCTCGGCCGCAACCTGGTGCGGCTGCAATGCTACGAGGGACTCGACATCGCCGCCGCGGTCTATGAATGGAACTATGCGCGGCAGATGATCGAGATCCGCCTCGCCGAAGCCGCGCATGAGGCGAGCAAGGAGAAGATCGCGTCGGATATCTTCTCCGA
>DASZYM010000240.1:0-12336 GCA_035545355.1 Dongiaceae bacterium | reverse complement strand
ACGACCATCTCTTTCAGCCTGCCCGAAGGCGTTTCGATCGGCGATGCCACGACGGCGATCAACGAGACGATGCAGCAGCTCCATGTCCCGTCGGACATCCACGGCGGTTTTGCCGGAACGGCCAGCGCCTTCACCCAGTCGATCTCGAACCAGCCGGTCCTGATCGCCGCGGCGCTGATCGCGGTCTATCTGGTGCTCGGCATCCTCTATGAGAGCTACGTCCATCCGCTGACCATCCTCTCGACCCTGCCTTCGGCGGGGATCGGCGCGCTGCTGGCGCTGATGGCGGTCGGCTACGAGTTCAGCGTGATCGCCCTCATCGGCATCATCCTGCTGATCGGCATCGTGAAGAAGAACGCGATCATGATGATCGACGTCGCCCTGCATCTCGAACGCGAGCAAGGCCTCGACCCCAAGGACGCGATCTACCAGGCCTGTCTGGTGCGGCTGCGGCCGATCATGATGACGACGATGGTCGCCATCCTGGCCGCGCTGCCGCTGGCGCTCGGCTCCGGCGACGGCGCCGAGCTCAGGCGCCCGCTCGGCGTCTCGATCATCGGCGGGCTGATCGTCAGCCAGGTCCTGACGCTCTACACCACGCCGGTGGTTTATCTCTATCTCGACCGCGTCCGGCTCTGGAGCATAAAAGTATGGCGGCGCCTCTATCGCGACAAGCAATGGGTGACGACATGACCGGATCGAAGATGCGGCTCGCGGCGGCCGCTGCTTTGACCGCGATCCTCTCCGCCTGCAGCGTCGGCCCGGATTACAAGCAGCCGCCGGCGGTCGTGCCGGCCGCTTACAAGGAAGCGAACGGCTGGCAGGTCGCGCAGCCCAATGACGGCATCGATCGCGGCGCCTGGTGGTCGATCTACGACGATCCGATGCTGGATCAGCTCGAACGGCAGGTCGATATCTCGAACCAGACCTTGAAGGCGGCGGAGGCGGCGTACCGCCAGGCGGTCGCCGTGGTGGCGGAAGGACGGTCCGGCTACCTGCCGACCCTGTCGATCAACGGCTCCGCCGATCTCGCCAAGAGCGCCGGCGCGATCTCCAGCCCCACGACCAAGTCTCATGGCGAATACAGCGCCGCGGCCTCGCTGGACTGGGATCTCGACATCTGGGGCCGGATCCGCCGCACCGTCGAGAGCAACAAGGCGAGCGCCCAGGCATCGGCCGCCGACCTTGCCGTCGCGCGTCTATCCGCCCAGGCGACGCTGGCGACCGACTATTTCGAGCTGCGCATCGCCGACGAGAGCGCGAGGCTTCTGGAGTCTACGGTCGCCGATTACCAGCGCGCTTTGCAGATCGTGCAAAACCAATACGCCGTCGGCGTCGCCGCCCAATCGGATGTCGCCGCCGCGCAAACGCAGTTGCAGCAGGCCCAGGCGCAGGGCATCGATATCGGCGTCGAGCGCGCGACCCTGGAGCACGCCATCGCGCTCTTGATCGGCAAAGCGCCCGCCGATCTCACCGTGACGCCGGCGGCTTTGGGCGGTGCCGTTCCGGTGGTGCCGACCGGCTTGCCGTCGAACCTGCTGCAGCGCCGGCCGGATATCGCCGAGGCCGAACGCACCATGGCGGCGGCCAATGCCCAGATCGGCGTCGCGGAGGCCGCGTTCTATCCGGACATCACCTTGTCGGCGCTGGTCAATTACGGCAGCACGGCGGTGGGGCAGCTCTTCACCGCCGCCAATCAGGCGTGGTCGATGGGCGGTGCGGTTTCCGAGACCGTGTTCGAAGGTGGCTTGCGCACCGCCGAGGTCAGCGCCGCGCGCGCCACCTACGACCAGGCGGTCGCCAATTACCGCCAGACGGTGCTGACCGGCTTTCAGCAGGTGGAGGACGAGCTCTCCACCTTGCGGATCCTGGAACAGGAAGCGGCGGTCTCCGATGCCGCGGTGCGCACGTCGCATCAGGCAACCCAGCTCGCGCTCAACGAATACGAGGCGGGCCTTACCGCCTACACGACGGTCATTACGGCACAGACCGCCGAACTGTCGAACCAGCGGACGGCGCTCTCGATCCGCCAGCAGCGGCTGGTCGCGAGCGTGGCCTTGATCGAAGCGCTGGGCGGCGGCTGGAATGCCAACGACCTGCCGCCGCCGGGCAAGCTTTAGATCTAGCCGACATGGGCGTCTCCGATGGGATCGATCGGCCTCGGCCGGCGATCGGCGCCGATCGCGACATAGGTGAACAGGCCCGCCGTCACCTTGACCGCCTCGCCGCTGATTCCGCGCCGGACCCAGCTTTCGATCCGGACGGCAATCGAGGTGCGCCCGACTTTTTCGACTTCGACGAAGCAGCTCAGCTCATCGCCGACGAAGACCGGCTTGTGGAACGTCATGGACGTGACGGCGACGGTCGCGACCCGCCCTTGCGCGCGGCGGATCGCGACGGTGCTGCCGGCGAGGTCCATCTGCGCCAAGAGCCATCCGCCGAAGATATCGCCGCGCGGATTGGCGTCGGCCGGCATCGCGATCGTCCGCAATGCCGGCTCGAGACGGGGCAGCTCTTCGGGCGCGGTCGTTTCCATGGCGCGGCATTCCTTCGGATTCGGGGCGGATGGCACGGGCGACGCTAACCCGTCCGCCGGCGCCGGGAAATGCGGCGATTGCCGCGCAAGGACCGAAACCTGTCGCCCGGGAGACAAGTGACGGCGAGAAGTTGGCGGAATCCCCGAGCCTCGCGGATTGACCGCATAGCCGAGCCATTACTATAGTTTAACCGCGATGGTTCCCCGACGGATGAAGTCCAGGGGATGAAATGTGGAACACGGTGCGGACGACCCAGAAGGGGCCAAAGCCGTGGCTGCCCCCGCAACTGTAAGCGGATAGCCGAGCGCCATCTCGAGACCACTGGGAGACCCTTCGGGTCATCTGGGAAGGTCGGCGCAAGGCAAGGATCCGTGAGCCAGGAGACCTGCCATCGGATCGTGTTGTTCACAACGGGACGGGGTGTCCCAAAGGAGAATACGTCATGGCACAAGCGACCTACGGCACGACCGCAATTCGGCCGGTTCGGATTCCCGTCGGCGAGATCATCCCCTGGGCCATCTTCCTCGGCCTGCTCTGCCTCTTCGCGCTCTATTTCGTGGGCGCCGAGGAGGGTGCGACTTCGATCATCAAGGGCATGTACGTGCACGAATGGGTGCACGATGGCCGGCACCTGCTCGGCTTTCCTTGCCACTGATCCCGTCGGACCAAGCATAAAACTCCAGGGGGAGTCATGTTGAAGACATTGCTCGTCCGCGGGATGATCGTGGGCGTGATCGCTGGCCTGCTCGGATTCGGCATGGCCAAGATCTACGGTGAGCCACAGGTCGACAAGGCGATCGCCTTCGAGACCTGGCTGGACCAACAGAAAGAGAAGGCGGCGGAGGCCCAGAACCAGGCCGCCACCGCCAATACCAACGCTGCCACCACCAACGGCAGCAGCATGGCCGGCATGCCGGGCATGAACCAGCAAGGGCAGGGCGGCGGCGATGAAGAGCTCGTCAGCCGTCCGGTGCAGGCGAGCTGGGGTCTGCTGACCGCGGTGCTGGTCTATGGCGCGTCCATGGGCGGCATCTTCGCCCTGGTCTATGCCTTCGCGCTCGGGCGGTTCACCGGGGTCAGTCCGCGAGGGCTGGCGGCGCTGCTGGCTCTGGCGGCGTTCATCACGATCGCGCTCATCCCGGATCTGAAGTATCCAGCCAACCCGCCTTCGGTCGGCAATCCGGATACGATCGGGCCGCGCACCGGCCTCTACCTCTCGATGCTGGTGATCTCGATCGGCGCGATGGTTTCGGCGATCCTGACCGGGCGCAGCCTCTATCCCAAGCACGGGTTGTGGACCGCGGTCATCGCCGGCGGCGTGCTCTATCTCGTCATCGTCTTCGTGGCCGAGGCGCTGCTGCCCGACGTCCAGGAAGTGCCGGATCAGTTCCCGGCCGTCGTCCTGTGGCGCTTCAGGGTTGCCAATCTCGGCATCCAGACGGTGATCTGGACCAGCATGGGCCTGCTGTTCGGCTATCTGACCGAGCGCAGCTTCCAGGCAAGCAGGGCGGTTCTGCGCCCCGCTGAGTGATCGGCCGCGCGCCTCCCCGGCGCCTGTAAGCGCTGGGGAGGCGGGTCGGCGGATTTCCGAACCTCGAAGAGCGTCGCCGGGGTCGACCGGCATCGATGCCGATCACGAGAACTCGGCAAAAACCGCGCGAGTCCGTTATCGTCCCCTGGCGGGCATTCATCCGAGCCCCGTCGGGAGAAGCAGACATGACGCAGACGCTTGCCGGCAAGACCGCCTTGGTGACGGGCGCCAGTTCGGGAATCGGTCGTGCGACGGCACGCCTGCTGGCGGCCGAGGGTGTTCGGGTCGCGCTCAGTGCGCGCTCGTCCGACAAGCTCAACGCCCTGGCCGGAGAACTGGGGCAGGGCGCCTTCGCGATCACGGCCGATATGACGCGCCCGGCGGAGGTCGAGCGGATGATCGCCGAGGCGATCGGGCGCTTGGGACATCTCGACATCCTGTTCGCCAATGCGGGGATCTACGTGACCGGCGACGTCGCCGGGCAAAGCGCCGATTCCTGGGAAGAGCTGCTCGCCGTCAACGTCGCCGCGGTCTTTCGCGCGGTCCGGGCCGCCTTGCCGCACATGCAGAAGCGGCGCTCCGGCGACATCATCGTGACGAGCTCCATCGCCGGGCACGAGGCGCTGCCGATGGAACCGGTCTATTCCGCCTCCAAACACGCCATCAATGCGTTCGTCTACGGCCTCCGCCGCCAGTTGATCCCGGACAACATCCGGGTCGGCGCGGTCGCGCCCGGGACCGTCCTGAACGAGCTCTGGGGCATCACCGAGGAGGCGGAGATCGCGCGCCAGGTCGCGGAGCGCACCGGGATCCGGTCCGAGGACGTGGCGGACGCGGTGCTCTACATGCTGACGCGCCCGCCCCATGTCACGATCCGCGACATCGTCATCATGCCCCAGGCGCTCGATCTCTAGGCTACGAGGCTTGCTGCAACGACGACGAGATCGTCCGGCAGGTCGCGACCAGCGCCTCGGCGATATCGTTGTGGCGGTCGGCCGTCTTCACCCGCTGCAGGCAGGTGACGACGATGGCGGCGAGGGCGCGGTCCGACTGATCGAGGATCGGGGCGCAGATATCGGTGACACCCGTGATGTCGTGGCTGGGCGCGATCAGATATCCCTGTTCCCGGATGCCGCGCAGCCGCTGGATCAGCTTCTTCTCCACGAGCTTCTCCTGGGCCAAGGCGCGGCTCTCCGCCACCAGCCGCTGCTGCATCTCCGCGACCTGGAAGGCGATGATCGTCTGGCCGGAGCTCGCCTCGATCGCCGCACGCCGATAGCCGAGGCGCAGGGCAAAGCCGACATCCGCGCCGCCGGCGGCCGTCGCGATGACCACCGTCTCCCCGCGGTTGACCACGACCAGATGCGATGAGTGCCCGATTGCCTCGCTCAGCGCCTCCATCGCCGGGACGGCGACCTCGGTGAGCTGCCGCGTGCGCGGCGTGCGCAGACCCATCTGAAACAGGCGGTTCGACAGCCGCAGCATGTCGGTCGCCGGATCGCGCACCAGGTAGTTGCGGTTCTCCAGCACGAACACCATCCGGAAGATCTCGTTCTTGGATCTTCCGAGTCCCTCCGCGATCTGGCCGGTCGTCATCGCCTGATCGCTGGCGGCGAGCAGCTCGAGGATGTCCAGCCCCTTCTCCAGCGCCGGCGCCGAATAGGCCGCGCGCTTGCCGTCGATCGTGTCCTCGCGATCCTCGATGTCAGTCATTGGGTAGCCGTTTCATATACAGGTCTTGACTTTATATACGAAACGGCCTGATGATCAACCTCAGGGAGGCGTAGCCCCGCGGCGGCGAAAGATCGCCCGGTGGTGGACGCCATTTGAAGGTGTCGTTTGCTGCTGCCTGGCATCGAGAATCCTGGTCCGTGCGACATGCCTTTCGCGGTGAATCCGCGCCGGAAGCGAACGACCGCGTCGATCAAGAACGGTTCAAGCAAAACAGGAGGCCTCCAATGAACGACATGATCAAGCAAGTTCTCGACAACCGGCTCCATCGGCCGATGAACCGGCGCCGCTTCATTCAAGGCGCCGCGGGCCTGACGACCCTGACCGTGCTCGGCGCCGGCGGCGCCTTTGCCGACGGCAAGCTCGGCGGTCCGCTGAACTTCTTCGGCTATGACGGCGAGCAGGGACCGAACGTCACCAAGGATTTCCTGGCCAAGAACGGCATCCAGCTCAACGCCGCCTTCGCCGGCGCCGCGGACGAGACCCTGACCAGGTTCAAGACCGGCGGGCGCGGCTCCATGGACATCATGACGATGAACAAGGATTTCCAGCGCTCGATCATCGATGCCAAGGTGGAGCTGTTCCAGCCGCTCGATCTCTCCCGCATCCCGAACGCGGCCGGTCTGTTCGCCGGGTTCAAGGACGCCAACTGGCTCAACCGCGACGGCAAGATGTACGGCGTGCCGATGATCTGGGGCGACGAGCCCTGCATCTGGAACCCGGCGAAATGGAACGGCGTCCCGGACCGCTACACCGATTTCGCCGATCCGAAGTACAAGGGCGAGATCGTGCTGCTCGACGATCCGTTTGGCAACATCTGGCTGTTCGCGAAGTCGGTCGGGGTCAAGGATCCCAGCAGCCTCACCAAGGCCGATCTCGACAAGGCGGTGGCGGCGATGATGACCATCAAGCCGAACGTGGCCGCGATCGGCGCCTCGCTCGGCGACATGGCCGACATCATGATCCGCGGCGACGCCTCGATGGGCCTCGGCGGCTGGGCCTACCAGACCATCATCGCCAAGCAGAAGGGCACGACCCTCGTGGTCGGCTCGCCCAAGATCGACGATCGCTTCTTCTGGTCGGATGCCTATACGATCGCGATCGACGCGCCGAACCTCGACAACGCCTATGCCTTCATCGACTTCATCACCGCGCCGGAATCGAACGCCGCGCTGGCGACCGAACTGGGCTCGGGCGCGACGGTGGAGAAGGCCTACGACCTCCTCACCGACGACATGAAGAAGCTCTACGATTACTCGATCGTGCGCCAGCCCGGAGCCGGGATCCTCAGCACCCAGACCGTGGTGCCCAAGCAGGAGGCGTCGGGCGACATCGTCGGGGCGCAGGCCTGGGTCGAGGCCTGGCAGGCCTTCAAGGTCGCCTGATCGGATGTCGGGCGTCGATGTCGGAGCCGGCATGATCGAGCAGCGGCCGCGGTCTTCGGGCCGCGGCGGCGTCGCTCTGATGCTCGCCCCCGGCAGCGCATTCTACCTGTTGTTCTTCGGCGTGCCGATGCTCAGCCTCTTCGTGCTGAGCTTCTGGCACGCCGAGGGATTCGACCTCATCCCGACCTTCAGCCTGGAGAATTACGGTAAGATCGCCACCTCGACGCTCTACCAGGTGATCCTGATGCGGACCATCGGCGTCGGCCTCGTCACCGCCGCGATCACCGTGCCGCTCGCCTTCGCTCTGTCCTATCTGATGCGCTTCGTGTTCGAGCGCCGGGCGCAGATCATCCTGCAGCTCCTCCTGATCTCTCTCTTCAGCGGCTACCTGGTGCGCATCTATGCCTGGCGCACGATCCTCGGAAAGCAGGGCCTGCTGAATTCGACGCTCGGCTGGCTGGGACTGATCGATCATCCGATGGATTTCCTGATCTTCTCCAAGTTCGCGGTGATCGTCACCCTGGTCGGGCTGCTGCTGCCGCTCGCGGTGCTGCCGATCTATTCCGCGATGTCGAATATCTCGCGCGACCATCTCGAGATCGCCTCCGATCTCGGGTCGCGGCGGTTCTATCTGGTGCGCACCATACTGGTGCCGATGGCGATGCCGGGGATCACGACATCCTTCGCCTTCACGTTCCTGCTGGCGGCGGGCGATTTCGTGACGCCGAACCTGGTCGGCGGCAGCCAGGGCATCATGATCGGCAACGTGATCGCCGACCAGTTCCGCGGCACCGGCGCGAACTGGCCGCTGGGCGCGGCCTTGGCGTTCGTCACCGTGTGCTGCGTGATGCTGATCGTGGCGGCGATCAACCGCGTGGTCCGCTGGGTGAGCCGATGGTAGCGGCCTCGCCTCGAACGCATTACGCCGCGGCGCTCTTCGTCGTCTGCGTGCTGCTCTACCTCTATGCACCGGTCGTGGTGACCGTGCTGTTCTCGTTCGCGGATTCGCCGCGGCTCAGCCTGCCGATCCAGGGGCTGACGCTGAGTTGGTATGCGAGCGCGCTCTCCAATCCGTTGATCCAGACCGCGCTCCGCAACACCCTGATCCTGGCGACGATTTCCGCGGTCGGCGGGTGTCTCGCCGGCACCGCCTTCGCTTTCGGGGTGGTGAAGCTGCAGCGCCTCCGGCTTCGCAGGATCCTGCTGACGGCGAGCCTGCTGCCGGCAGTGGTGCCGCTGCTGGTGATCGGCATCTCGCTCGCGGTCTTCTTCCGGACCCTGGGCTCGCAGCCGGGCTTGTTCAACGCGGCGATCGGGCATGTCCTGGTCAGCCTGCCCTTCGTCATTCTGAGCCTGAACGCGCGGCTCGAGACTTTCGACTTCTCGGTGGTCGAGGCGGCGCGCGATCTCGGCGCGCCGCCGCTGCGCGCCTTCCTGGACATCACCCTGCCGCTGATCCGGCCGTCCGTGCTCGGCGCGGGACTGCTGGCGGCGGCGCTGTCGCTCGACGAGTTCATTGTCACCTGGTTCAACGTGGGTACGCAATTGACCGCTCCCGTCCTCGTCTGGGGCCTGATGCGCCGTGGCGTCGATCCTTCCATCAATGCCCTGGCGACGATGTTCCTCGCGGTCCTGCTGGTGCTGTTCGTCGCCTCTTCTTTGCTCGGCCGGCGGAGACGCGCATGACCAGCGCCGTCGAGATCGTCGCCGTCCGGAAGTCGTTCGGCGATTTCGTCGCCCTGCACGAGATCAACCTTTCGGTCGGCGAGCAGGAATTCGTCTCGCTGCTGGGCGCCAGCGGCTGCGGAAAGACCACCTTGCTGCGCATCGTCGCCGGCTTCGAGTTCGCGACCAGCGGCCGGGTGCTGATCGGCGGTGAGGACATCACCGGCATCCCGCCCCATGCTCGCCCGACCAATATCGTGTTCCAGCGCGGCGCCCTGTTCCCGCACATGACGGTCCGGGAAAACGTCGGCTACAGCCTCAAGCTCCGCAAATGGCCGAAGAAGCGGATCGACGAGCAGGTCGACCGGATGCTGGCGATGGTCCGCCTCGAAGGATTCGGCGACCGCGATCCGGCAAAGCTCAGCGGCGGGCAGGTGCAACGGGTGGCGCTCGCCCGCGCCCTGGCGGGTGAGCCGCGGGTGCTGCTGCTCGATGAGCCGCTCTCGGCGCTCGACCTGAAGCTGCGCCAGCAGATGCAGCTCGAGCTGCGCAGCCTGCAGAAATCCCTGGGCGCGACCTTCATCTTCGTGACCCATGACCAGACCGAGGCGCTGGTGATGTCGGATCGGATCGCGATCATGAATGCCGGCCGCATCGTCCAGTTCGGCCGGCCGCAGGAGATCTATACCCGTCCGTCGTCGATCTTCGTCTCCGATTTCATCGGCCAGACCAACCTCATTCCGGGCGATGTGGTGGCGGGCGGGGCGGGCACCGCGTTCCGCCTGCGCGCCGGAGCCGTGGTGAAAGCGGCAGCGCCGGCCCCGCTCGCTGCCGGCAGCAAGGCGGTATTGTCGGTCCGCCCGGAGAATGTCCGCCTCATCCCGGCGGCGCGCGCCAATGGTGTCGCCTTGCGCGGGATCGTCCGGGAATCCGTCTATCTCGGGTCGAGTGTGCGTGTCGCCGTCGATCTCGACGGCGCCAACCTGATCTGGGCGGAACTGCGCGAGGAAGAGGCGGCCGGCCTTTCGATCGGCGACTCTGTCGCGGTCACATGGCCGGAGAATGCCGCATTGGTCTTGGGGGAGGGAGGCGCCTGATGGTTGGAGCGGAAAAGGCCGATCTGCTGATCCGACACGGCTATCTGATCACGATGGACGAGGAACGTCGGGTGATTGCCGACGGCACGGTCGCGATCCGAGGGAACCGGATTCTGGCGGTCGGCAGCGATCGCGAGCTTGCCGCACGCTATGCCGCCGCGCGCGAGATCGACGCGGCCGGGGCTCCGGTGCATCCGGGCTTCGTCGAATGCCACATGCACGCATCCTTCCAGCTCTATCGCGGCGCGCTGCCGGACCACCTCGCCGAGAGCGACGCGTTCGATACCGTCGAAGCTTTCTTCTACAACAACGTCACCGACGAGGAGGAATATCTCTCGGTCCTGCTGTCGTCGATCGAGATGGTGCGCAACGGCAGCACCTGCTTCCTCGAAGCCGGAACCATCCTTTCGCCGGATGCCGCGGCGCGGGCGGCGGAACTCGTGGGCATCCGGGCGATCCTCGCCGATCCCTTCATCTGGGATCAGCCCCAGGGCTTCGCCCAAGGCAAGACCGACTCCCCCGAGGACTGCCGCGCCTGCGCCGCGCATGGCCGCGTGCACCAGGAGCTCAGGCGTGCGCCGAAGACCAAGGCGGAAGCCCTGGCGCGCCTGGGCGAGGAGGTGAAGCGCAACAGTGTTCCCGACGCGCTGGTGACCGGCCATGTCGCCATCCTCGGCCTCGGCACCGCGACCGAGGATCTGATGATGCAGGCGAAGGCCTGTGCCGACCGGGCCGGCGTGGTCCTCAACCTGCACCAGTCATACAGTCCGGCCGATACCGCCGCCGATCGCACGCGTTTCGGCAAGGACCCGCTGCTGCATTTGGCCGAGATCGGCTTTCTCGACCGCAACATCACCTTCGGCCACGGCAATCACTTCACCGATGCGGAATGCGAGGCCTTCATCGACAAGGGCGCCAGCATCGCCTGGGCGCCGGCGGCCTCCATGATGTGGGGCCATGGCAGCACGGTCCATGGCCGTCATGCCGAGCTCTATCGGCGCGGCGGCAACATCGCCCTGGGATCCGACTCCGCGAACTGGTCGAACGATTTCGACCTCTGGCGCCAGGCCAGTCTCGCTGTCATGAGCGCCCGCGAAGCGCATGAGGACCGCACTTTCCTGGTGGCGGAGGACGGGATCGAGATGGCGACGCTGGGCGGCGCGCGCGCCACCGGCATGCTGGACCGCATCGGTTCGATCGAGCCCGGAAAATACGCCGATCTGGTGATCCATACGCTCGATCGGCCGGAGCTGGTGCCGATCACGGACATGGTGCGCGGCCTGTTCTATGCATCGCGATCGAAGTCGGTCCACACGGTCATCATCAACGGGAAGATCGTGTTGCAGGACGGTGCATTTCCCGGCTTTCGCGAGAGCGAGCTCCTGCGCGAGATCGGCAAGGCCTCGACCGGGTTGCTGAAGCGCATGGGCGTCACGCCGGAGCCGAACCGGGTCGATCGTCCCGGCCGCCGGCGGGCTGCGCATTTCCGCCATGTCTGATCCGGTCGAGATCGAGCTCCTGGCGGTCCGGTTCGCCGCTCAGCCGGCGACGCTGCTGCGAACCGCGGGCGTGGCGGTGACGGCGTTTCGCTATTCGACCGGCATCGAGGCGGTCAGGATCGCGACCCCGCGCGGCGAGGTGACGATTCTGCCCTTCAAGGGGCAACAGGTCTGGCGCGCGGCCTTCAATGGACGGCCGCTCACCATGCGGTCGATGTTCGAGGAGCCGCAGCCCACCGCGGACTATCTCTCGACCTACGGCGCCTTCCTGATCCATTGCGGCATGAGCGCCATGGGCGGTCCGGGTCCGGGCGATACGCACCCGTTGCACGGCGAGATGCCGAATGCGCGCTTCCAGTCCGCCCGCCTCGTCGCCGGCAGCGATGCGCGCGGGCCCTATCTGACTTTGTCCGGCGATTGCGTGCAGGCGCGGGCCTTCAGCTTCCATTACCGCTTCCACGCGGACGTGACACTACGTCCTGACGCCAGTCATCTCGACGTGAACGTGACGGTCGAGAATCTGCGCCCGGTCCCGCTCCCGGTCATGTATCTCGCCCATGTCAACTTCCGGCCGGTGGACGAAGGCCGCTTGCTCGATACCTGTCCCGACGACGCGTCGGGCTTGGCGGTGCGTCAGGGCGACCCGGCAGGGCTGGAGGTTTCGGCCGACCATCGCCGTCTGATCGAAGCCTGGACGGCGGAGCCGGCGCTGCATCGACATCTGGCTCCCGGACGCCGGATCGATCCGGAGGCGGTTCTCGAACTCTCGTGCCGGGCCGATGCGGAGGGCTGGGCGCATGGCATGCAGCTTCATCCCGACGGGCAGGCGGATTTCATCAGCTATCGGGTCGCGGAGCTGCCCTTCGCCGTCCGATGGATGTCGCGGACCGG
>DASZYM010000239.1:0-2653 GCA_035545355.1 Dongiaceae bacterium | reverse complement strand
TCCGCCGTGATCGCGAGGGCGACCGAGAGCGCCGCGGCACGGCGAAAAAGCGAGGGGAAGGACACGGGGCGCGGCCTCGGCGAGGATTTCTATCTCCTTGAATCTATTGACCCCGAGCCGAGGGCGGTCAAGACACGACTTCCGCCCTCGCCAAAATGCCACATTCGGAAGCCGTTGACAGAAAGCCGTCAGATACCGCATAGGATGCGGTAAATATCCTGAATCGCCGAACGATGTTCGGAAATGAGGCTGCTGGATGCTGGATGATACGGATCGGGCGCTGCTGGCCCGGCTGCAGCAGGACGGGGGCACGCCCTATGCCGAGCTCGGCGGCGCGGTCGGCCTCTCGGCCTCGGCGGTCAACGACCGGCTGAAGCGGCTGAAGAGCAAGCGCATCCTGCGCCGGATTGTGGCCGAGGTCGACCCCGCGGCTTTGGGGCGCGATTTCCTGGTCTTCCTGCTGGTCGAGATCGGCGACCTCGGCCAGGAGCAGGAGTTCCGCGCCCGGATGACCGCGCGGCCGGAAGTGCTGGAATGTCATCACATCGCCGGCGACTATTCGTATCTCTTGAAGCTGCGTTTGGCCGGGCCGGGGCATTTCGAGCAATTCCTGTCGGAGCAGGTGAAGACGATGGGCGGCATCCGCCGCACCCATTCCGTCATCGCATTGTCGACGGTCAAGGAGACGCAGGCGGTCGATACCGCGGCGGCGGCCGGGGCGTGAGGGTTTGATGTTCGATGCGTTGCTCGCACATTTCTGGCTGGTGGTGAAAGGCGCCGGCATCGGCTTTGCCGTCGCGGCGCCGGTCGGGCCGATCGGCATGCTCTGCATCCGCACCACGCTGGAGCGCGGCCGGGTCGCGGGCTTCGCCGCCGGCCTCGGCGCGGCTTTGGCCGACGCGATCTTCGGCGCGGTCGGCGTGCTGGGCATCACCGCGCTCAGCGACGTGATCAATGCCGAGCGCTTCTGGCTGGAGCTGTTCGGCGGGTTGTTCGTGGTCGCCTTCGGCATCCATCTGGGCCTGAAGAAGCCGGTCATCTCCAACGGCGAGGAGGAGATCCCGGTCAGCGCCTGGGCCGATTTCCTGAAGACCTTCCTGCTGACCATGGCCAATCCCTCGACCATCCTGACCTTCATGGCGATCTTCGCCGGCGTGCCGGGCGCCGCGCAGCCGGAGCTCAACCTCGCCTGGGTGATCATCCTCGGCGTGTTCCTGGGCTCGGCCGGCTGGTGGCTCTGCCTGACCACCGGCGTCGGCATCATCCGGCACCGGATCTCCGACCGCGCCTTGCGCTGGATGAACTGGTCGGCGGGCCTGCTGCTGGTGGTTTTCGGCATCTACACTTTAGGCCATCTGGTCTTGCAATGGCCGGCTTGATCCGCGATAGTCGCCGCGATTTTGCTGGGTTTTCCGCGATAAATGAGCTTTTGAGACCATGTCCCTCGACCCGAAGCAGGTGAAGCACATCGCCACCTTGGCGCGCATCAAGGTGGCGGATTCCGATCTGGCCGGGCTCGCCAACGAGCTCAACGGCATCATGACCTGGATCGAGCAATTGAACGAGGTGAAGGTCGACGGCGTCGAGCCGATGGCCGGCGTGCTGTCGCGCGACCTGCCGGAGCGCAAGGACGTGGTGAATGACGGCGGCGATCCGGAGAAGGTGCTGAAGAACGCGCCCGACCGCGCGCATGGCTTCTTCGTCGTGCCGAAGGTGGTGGAGTGATGGCCGAGCTCAATCACAACACCATCGCCGGCGCCCTCGACGGTCTCGCGAAGAAGCGGTTCTCCGCGCGCGAGCTCGCGGGTGCCCATATCCTGCAGATGGCCAAGCACCGCGACCTGAACGCCTATGTGACCGAGACGCCCGAGCACGCGCTCGCCATGGCGGAAGCCTCCGATGCGCGCCGCGCCAAGGGCGAGGTCGGGCTGATGGAAGGCATCCCGCTCGGCATCAAGGACCTGTTCTGCACCGAAGGCGTCTTGACCACCGCCGGCTCGCATATCCTCGACGGGTTCAAGCCGACCTATGAATCGACCGTGACCGCCAACCTCTGGAAGGCGGGCGCGGTGATGCTGGGTAAGCTCAACATGGACGAGTTCGCCATGGGCTCCAGCAACGGCACCTCCTATCACGGGCCGGTCACCAATCCCTGGCGCCGCCGCGGCGACAATTCGCGGCTGGTGCCCGGCGGCTCCTCCGGCGGCTCGGCCGCGGCGGTCGCGGCGCGCATGGCGATCGCGGCGACCGGTACGGATACCGGCGGCTCGATCCGCCAGCCGGCGGCCTTCACCGGCATCGTCGGGTTGAAGCCGACCTATGGCCGCTGCTCGCGTTGGGGCATCGTCGCTTTCGCCTCATCGCTGGATCAGGCGGGCCCGATGTGCCGCAGCGTCGAGGACTGCGCGATCATGCTGACCGCGATGGCGGGCCACGACCCCAAGGATTCGACCTCGGTCGACATCCCGGTGCCGGATTTCCGCAAGGCGGTCGAAGGCGGCGTCAAGGGTTTGCGGGTCGGCATCCCGAAGGAATACCGGCTCGACGGCCTGGCGTCGGAGATCGCGCGGCTCTGGGAGCAGGGTGCGGCCTGGCTGAAGGAGCAGGGGGCCGAGATCAAGGAGATCTCGCTGCCGCATACCAAATACGCGCT
>DASZYM010000238.1:0-9205 GCA_035545355.1 Dongiaceae bacterium | reverse complement strand
GCTGGCTCAGCCGGCGCCGCCATAGCGCCTGGTCCGGCCGTGATATTCCTGGATCGCGGCGTTGAAATCGTTTTCGTCGAAATCCGGCCACAGCCGGTCGACGAACACGAACTCCGCATAGGCGCATTGCCAGAGCAGGAAGTTCGAGATGCGCTTCTCGCCGCTGGTGCGGATCAGGAGATCAGGATCCGGCGTGCCGGCGGTCAGCAGCAGGTTCTCGAAATGTCGCTCGTCGAGCTCTTCGGGCTTCAGCCGCCCGTCGAGCGCCGCCTGCATCGCCGCGCGGGCGGCGAGCACGATCTCGCCGCGGCTGCCATAGCTCAGGGCGATGTTGAGATTGAGCCGGGTGTTGCCGGCGGTGCGCTTCTCGGCATCGGAGATCAGCTTGACGATATCCGCGCCGAGCCGGTCGCGCTCGCCGATCACCGCCAGCTTCACGCCGTTCTTGTGGATCTCCTCGATCTCGCGCTTCAGGTAGTGGCGCAGCAGCCCCATGAGGTCGTCGACCTCGGAGGCCGGCCGCTTCCAGTTCTCCGAGGAGAAGCCGAACAGCGTCAGGTGCTGGACGCCGGCCTTCACCGCCGCCTTCAACGTGCGCCGCACCGCTTCGGCGCCGCGATTATGGCCGGCCGTTCGCGGCAGTCCGCGCGCCCGCGCCCAGCGCCCGTTGCCGTCCATGATGATGGCGACATGACGGGGCGGCTGTTGCCCGACGGCGGTCTCGCCGACGGCGTCGTTCAGCGCATTGGACAGCGGCTTTGCGGAACCGGAATGCTGCACGTCAGACCTGTAGGATCTCTTTTTCCTTGGCGGCCAGGCTCTCGTCGACCTTCTTCACGTGCTCGTCGGTCAGCTTCTGGGCGGCGTCGCTCAGTCCGCGATGCTCGTCCTGCGAGATCTTGCCGTCCTTCTCCATCTTCTTCAGCGAATCCATCGCATCGCGCCGCACGTTGCGGACCGCGACCCGGGCCTGCTCGGCGTATTTGTGCGCGATCTTGCTGAGTTCCTGGCGGCGTTCCTGTGACAGTTCGGGAATCGGCACCCGAACCGTGGTGCCGTCGCTGGCCGGATTGAGGCCGAGGCCCGCGTCGCGGATCGCCTTCTCGACCGCGCCCACCAGGCCGCGGTCCCAGACCTGCACCGTGATCATCCGCGGCTCCGGCACGTTCACCGTGCCGACCTGATTCAGCGGCATGTCGTTGCCGTAGGCGCTGACATGCACCGGCTCCAGCAGGTTCGCCGAGGCGCGTCCCGTCCGCAAGCCGCCGAACTCCTTCTTCAGCGCGTCCAGCGCGCCGTCCATGCGCCGACTGAACTCGGCTAGTCGTGGATCAGCCATGTTTGTCACCCCCGATGGTCGCTTTGGTCTTCATGGGTCGCTTGGCTCCGGGCTATTCCGCGACCTTTTCGATGCGATCGCCGATGACGGTGCAGCGCCCCGCGCCTTTCAGCACCTCGGCGAACATGCCCGGCGTATGGATCGAGAACACGATGATCGGAATGTCGTTCTCGCGGGCCAGCGAGATCGCCGCCGCGTCCATCACCTTCAGATCCCGCGTCAGCACCTCGTGGTGCGTCAGGGTCTGGTAACGCTCGGCCTTGGGGTCGAGCTTGGGATCGGCGCTGTAGACGCCGTCCACCTTGGTGCCCTTGAGCAGCGCCTCGCAGCCCATCTCGGAGGCGCGCAAGGCGGCGGCGGTGTCGGTGGTGAAGAACGGGTTGCCGGTTCCGGCCGCGAAGATCACCACCCGTCCCTTCTCCAGATGGCGGATGGCGCGGCGTCGGATATAGGGCTCGCAGATCGATTGCATGGAGATCGCAGACTGCACCCGCGTGCTGACGCCAGCCTGTTCGAGCGCATTCTGCATGGCGAGAGCGTTCATCACGGTCGCCAGCATGCCCATGTAATCGGCCGAGGCGCGCTGCATGCCTTGGGAGGCGCCGGCGATGCCGCGGAAGATGTTGCCGCCGCCGATCACCAGGCAGCATTCGACGCCGGCCTCATGGGCCTGCTTCACTTCATTGGCGACGCGGTTGCAGGTGGCGGGGTCCAGGCCGAACTCCCGGGTCCCCATCAGCGCCTCGCCTGAGATTTTCAGGAGAACGCGACGATAGCGAAGTCCCGGTTTTGCTGGCCCTGCCATGCTCGCCCCGCCCTTCTTGGCCCGGTTCGGCGGCCCGATACCGCCGAAACCGAGTCCCTAAAACGACCTTATACCACGCTCAATCCCGGGAGCGGATTTGCACCCGCCGATTCGGAAATTTACGCGGCGTCCGCCTGCTCCTTCGCGATGCCCTCCCCCAGGGCAAACCGGACGAAACCGGTCAGCTTGACGGGAGCGCCCACTTCCTTGGCGGCATTCTCGACGACCTTCTTCACCTGGTTCTCGTTGTCGATCACGAAGGTCTGCTCGAGCAGGACTTCCTGCTCGTAGAATTTGCGCAGCCGGCCCTCGACCATCTTGGCGATGACTTCTGCCGGCTTGCCCGAACCCTGGGCCTGTTCCGTGAGGATCGCGCGTTCCCGCTCCACCGAAGCCGGATCGACGCTTGCGATGTCGAGCGCCTGCGGGTTGGAGTGCGCGACGTGCATGGCGATCTGCTTGCCGATCGCGGCCAGCTTGCCCTTGTCGCCGGTCGATTCCAGAGCGACGAGCACCCCGATCTTCCCCATGTTCGGCGCGATCGTGTTGTGCATGTAGGTGGCGACCACGCCGTCCTTCACTTCGAGCTTCGCCATGCGGCGGAGATTCATGTTCTCGCCGATGGTCGCGACCAATTGCGTCAATTTTTCGGCCACGGTCTGGCCATCCGGCAGCTTCGCGTTCTTCAGCGCCTCGAGATCGGCGACATTGAGCGCCTGCTTGGCGACCGCGGACACGAAATCCTGGAACTTGTCGTTGCGGGCGACGAAGTCGGTCTCGGAATTGACCTCGACCAGTACGGCCGTCTTATCGGCCGGGACGACGGCGACCAGGCCCTCGGCGGCGACGCGGCCGGCCTTCTTGGCGGCGGCGGCGAGGCCCTTCTTGCGCAGCCAGTCGACCGCTTCCTCCAGGTTGCCGCCATTCTCGGCGAGCGCCTTCTTGCAGTCCATCATGCCGGCGCCGGAAACTTCGCGCAGTTCCTTGACCAGCGCGGCGGTGATCTCGGCCATGGTATTTCCTCTCAAATCCAGATGTTGATCACGTGAGAAGCGGCGGCCCGAAAACCCCTTGCCGGAGTTTCGATGCCGCCGCCGTCAACACGTTATTTAGGCAGTGGCACCGGCTTGTGCATCGCCCGTTTCCGCAGCCGGGAGCTGCTCTGCGGGCAACTCTTCGGCCTCGCCGATGTCGCGGCCGCTGGAGATCGCCTCCTGCTGCAGGCCGTCGAGCACCGCGCCCGAGAACAGGTCGCAATAGAGCTGGATGGCGCGGATCGCGTCGTCGTTGCCCGGGACCGGGTAGGTGATGCCTTCCGGCGAGGAATTGCTGTCCAGCACTGCCACGACCGGGATGCCGAGCTTGTTGGCTTCCTTGACCGCGAGGGCCTCCTTGTTGGTGTCGATCACCACCAGGATGTCGGGCTGGCCGCCCATGTCCTTGATGCCGCCCAGCGCCCGCTCCAGCTTGTCGCGGTCGCGGGTCATCATCAGCAGCTCCTTCTTGGTGAGGCCCTGGGCCTCGCCGCCGAGCTTCTCCTCGATGTCGCGCAGGCGCTTGATCGAGTTGGAGATGGTCTTCCAGTTCGACAGCATGCCGCCCAGCCAGCGGTGGTTCACGTAATACTGGCCGCAGCGCTTGGCCGCGTCCGCGATCTTGTCCGAGGCGGCGCGCTTGGTGCCGACGAACAGCACGCGGCCGCCGGCGGCGGCGACGTCACGGACGGCTTTCACGGCGTGGTCGAGCATCGGAACGGTCTGCTCGAGGTCGATGATGTGAATGCCGTTGCGCACGCCGAAGAGATAGGGACCCATCTTGGGGTTCCAGCGGCGGGTGTGGTGGCCGAAATGCACGCCAGCTTCCAGGAGCTGGCGCATCGTGAAGGATGGCAGAGCCATTGTTCAGTCCTTTTCCGGTTGTGCCTCTGCGGATGGAGTGACCGGGTCACCTGACCCGGCACCGGAGCGGTGTCCGACGGGATTTCTCCCCGGCGGCGCGCGCATCCGCATGCGTTTTCAAGCGCGCGTTAAGTAGTGGATAAGTGCCGGAAAGTCCAGCGCAAACCCGCCGCGTCGCAACCTGTATATAGCCGATACGCGCTTGGCGTAATCTTTTAGAATCAAATGAATACGAGACGATCCTCATCGATTGGCTTTGAATGCCTCGACCCTGGCCTCCCGCTCCCGTTTATAGGCCGGATTCAGGGCGACGATCAGGTCCTTGCGGCGCAAAGGCTGGCCGCAGCCCTCGCAGACGGTGCCCAGCCCGGCGGGCTTTCCACAGGTCGCATGGGTGTAATTGACCGACAGGCCCTCCTTCGGCGACTTGACCCAGGTCTCGCCCCATTGCCGCAGCGCCAGGATCACCGGGAAGAAGGCATCGCCCTTCTCGGTCAGGTGATAGCCATAGCGGAGCGGCCGCTCGCTGTAGGGCCGGCGCTGTACCAGTCCATCGGCCTCCAACTGCTTCAGCCGGGCGGCCACCATCTGCGGCGTCGCCGTGGTCTGGGCCTGGATCTGCTCGAACCGGTGATTGCCGGAGAACAGTTCCCGCAGCACCAGGACGGTCCAGCGGTCGCCGACCACCAATTCCGCCCGGGCGACCGGGCAGAGGCTGCGGGTCAGGTCCCGGGGATCCGCCGCTGTGCGTTTCGTCACGGTCGCTTTCATGTCGCCTTGTCCCTATGAATTCCATAGCAATATTGTTCGGCGTCAAGACGAATACAAGCCAACCCAACCCCGTCGTCGGAAAGGAACAGTGTCATGAACGCCATCGCCCCGAATGCCAAGATCCTCTTCACCGGCCGCACCCACACCACCAGCGGCAAGGACGGCGCCGCCAAGAGCAGCGACGGCTTCCTCGATGTGAAGCTGCCGCAGCCGCATCCGGCCGCCGAGAACCTGTTCGCCGCGGCCTGGTCGGCCTGCTATCTGGGCGCGATCGAGCTCGCCGCCGCCGGCCGGAAGATCAAGCTGCCGGCGACGCCCTCGGTCGATACCGAGATCGACCTCAACCATGCCGGCGGCACCACGTTCTTCCTGAAAGCGCGCCTGAACGTGCATATCGACGGCCTCGACCCGGCGGTCGTCCGCGAGCTCGCCGACGCGGCCCACGGCATCTGCCCCTATTCGAAGGCGGTCCACGGCAATATCGAAGTCACCACCGCCGTCATCTGATGGACACCGACCGGGCCCGCGATACCACTGCAGGCCCGATTTGTCATACAAAGGCGATAATCCTGATTTCACGACGTTTCAAAACCCGGAGGGCATAGCCATGACTTCAGCATTCCTCGAAGAGATCGACCAGCAGCGCCGTCTGTTCCTCGGCACCGTCGCCGCGGCAATCGCCTTCCCCGCGGCGATCGGCAGCGCGAAGGCCGACACCGTCGCCGGGACGCACACGTCCTTCGCGGCGCTGAAGCAGGTCGATGCCGGCGATCTCAGCGTCGGCTATGCCGAGGACGGGCCGGCCGATGGGCCGGTCGTCATTCTGCTGCATGGCTGGCCTTACGACATCTACAGCTTCGTCGATGTGGCGCCGGTGCTGACGGCGGCGGGATATCGCGTCATCGTTCCCTACCTGCGCGGCTACGGCACCACCCGCTTCCGCTCGGAGAGCACGGTTCGCAACGGGCAGCAGGCGGCGATCGCCTCGGACATCATCGCCTTCATGGATGCGCTGAAGATCCAGAAGGCGGTCATCGGCGGCTATGACTGGGGCGGACGCACCGCGAATATCCTCGCGGCGCTCTGGCCGGACCGGGTGAAGGCGATGGTCTCGGTCAGCGGCTATCTGATCGGCAGCCAGAAGGCCAATGCGGCGCCGCTGCCGCCCAAGGCCGAGCTCGCCTGGTGGTACCAGTTCTACTTCGCCACTGAGCGCGGGCATGCGGGATACGAGAAGTATCGGCATGATTTCAATAAGCAGATCTGGCAACTTGCTTCTCCGCAGTGGAAGTTCGACGACGCCACCTTCGATCGCAGCGCGCAGTCCTTCGACAATCCGGATCACGTCGCGATCGTGATCCATAACTACCGCTGGCGCCTTGGCTTGGCCGAGGGTGAAGCGCGGTACGATGCGCTCGAGGCGAAGCTCGCCGAGTTCCCGCCGATCGCGGTGCCGACCATCACCATGGAAGGTGACGCCAACGGCGCGCCGCATCCGGAAGCCTCGACCTATGCCAAGAAGTTCACCGGCAAATACGAGCACCGCGTGGTCAGCGGCGGCATCGGCCACAACCTGCCGCAAGAGGCGCCGGAGGCATTCGCGAAGGCGGTGATCGACGTCGCGAAGATGTAGGCTTTTGCGTCGTCATGCCCGGACTTGACCCGGGCATCTCGTGCCAATTGGAACCAGATGCCCGGGTCAAGCCCGGGCATGACGGTTTCTTCTATGAATCCTGGATATCCATCACGCCGGGGACGGCCTTGATCGCGCTGCGGACGGCGCCGGAGATGGCGAAGCCGCCCTTGATCGTCAGGCTGGTTTCCCAGCCGAAATCGGCGAGGTCGAGGGAGATCTGCACCTTGCCTTTGCCGCGCCCGGCGCGGTCCAAAATCTGCTTGATGCCGGAGACCGGCGCGGGATCGCGGAGATAGATCCGCAAGCCGGCCGCGGTCGCGGCAACCGCCTGGTCGAGACCGGCAGCTTCCGCGACCATCAGGCGGAGATTCTCTTCTTCGGTGCGCACGTCGACGGTCAGCAGGATCGCGCGTCCCGGCTCCAGCAGCTCGCGGTATTCGACCAGGCGCTCCGAGAACACCGTCGCCTCATAGAGGCCGGAGGCGTCGGTCAATTGCACGAAGGCATAGCGGTTGCCCTTCTGCGACGTGCGCTCCTGGCGGCCGACCACGATGCCGGCGAGCTTGGCGCGGCTGACGCCGCGCAGCTGCAGCAGCTCCGCGAAGGAGACGACCTGCAGGCGCTTGAGGCCCATGCCGTAGGAGTCCAGCGGATGGGCCGAGAGATAGAAGCCGATCGCCGAGAACTCCTGCTGCAGCCGTTCCATCGGCGGCCAGTCGAGGGTCGCCGGCAGGCTGAGCCGCACCGAGGCCGCGTCGCCGAACAGGCTGTTCTGCGAAGAACCGCGCGCATCGGCCGCCGCGTTGGACTGGCGCAGCATCTGCTCGACCGATTCGAAGACCTGCCGCCGGTTCGGGTTGAGGCTGTCGAACGTGCCGGCGAGGACCAGGTTCTCGAGCTGGCGCTTGTTGAGGCCCTTGGGATCGATCCGCTCGCAGAAATCCTCGAGCGACTTGAACGGCCCCGCCTCCCGCGCCTTCACCATAGATTCGACCGGGCCGAAGCCGACATTCTTCAGTGCGGCCAGCGCGTAGCGCACGGCGAGCTTGTCGTCCGACATCCGCTCCACGCCGAAGGTCGGCTCCGACTTGTTGATATCGGGCGGCAGCAGCTTGATGCCGAGCCGGTTCAATTCCTGGCGGAAGACATTGAGCTTGTCGGTGTTCCCCATGTCGTAGGTCATGGAGGCGGCGAAGAACTCGACCGGGTAGTTGGCCTTGAGCCAGGCCGTCTGATAGGCGACCAGCGCATAGGCCGCGGCATGGCTCTTGTTGAAGCCGTAGCCGGCGAACTTGTTCACCTGGTCGAAGATCTGGCCGGCCTTGTCCTCGCCGACGCCCTTGGCGACCGCGCCGTCGATGAAGGTCTTGCGCTGGGCCTCCATCTCCTCGCGGATCTTCTTGCCCATGGCGCGGCGCAAGAGATCGGCGCCGCCGAGCGAATAGCCGGCCAGCACCTGGGCGATCTGCATCACCTGCTCCTGGTAGATCATGATCCCGTAGGTCTCTTTCAGGATCGGCTCCAGGGTCGGGTAGAGATAGTCCGGCTCTTCCTTGCCGTGCTTGCGGTTGATGAAGCTCGGGATGTTGTCCATCGGGCCGGGGCGGTAGAGCGCCACCATGGCGATGATGTCCTCGAAGCGGTCGGGCTTCAGCTTGCGGATGGCGTCCCGCATGCCCGAACTTTCAAGCTGGAAGATGCCGGTCGCTTCGCCGCTGGCCAGAAGCTCGTAGGTTTTGGTGTCGTCGAGCGGGATGTGGTCGATGTCGAGATCGACGCCCCGGCGCTTCAGCAGCTTCACCGCGGTCGTGATGACGGTGAGGGTCTTCAAACCGAGAAAGTCGAATTTGACCAGGCCGGCCTTCTCGACATCCTTCATGTTGAACTGGGTGACCGGCATGTCCGAGCGCGGATCGCGGTAGAGCGGCACCAGCTCGTCCAGCGGCCGGTCGCCGATCACCACGCCCGCTGCATGAGTCGAGGCGTGGCGGTAGAGCCCTTCGAGCTTGATCGCGGTCGACATCAGCTTATCGACCGCGGGATCCTCCTCCATTGCCGCGCCGAGCTGCGGCTCGCCCTCGATCGCGTCCTTGAGCTTGACCGGATTGGCGGGGTTGTTGGGGATCAGCTTGCAGAGCTTGTCCACCTGGCCATAGGGCATCTGCAGCACGCGGCCGACGTCGCGCACCGCCGCGCGGGCCTGCAGCTTGCCGAAGGTGATGATCTGCGCCACGCGGTCGTGGCCGTATTTGCCCTGGACGTAGCGGATCACCTCGTCGCGCCGGTCCTGGCAGAAATCGACGTCGAAGTCCGGCATGGAGACGCGTTCCGGGTTCAGGAAGCGCTCGAACAGCAGGCCCCATTGCAGCGGATTCAAATCGGTGATGGTCAGCGACCAGGCGACCACCGAGCCCGCGCCCGAGCCGCGGCCCGGTCCGACCGGGATGCCCTGGGCCTTGGCCCATTGGATGAAGTCGGCGACGATCAGGAAGTAGCCGGCAAAGCCCATCTGGATGATGACGCCGAGCTCGAACTCCAGCCGCTCGCGGTAGGGCTTGGCGCCCTCCTCGTCCAGCTTCATCACCCTCAGCCGCGCATCCAGCCCTTCCCGCGCTTTCTGCCGCAGCACCTCGGTCTCCGAGGCGCCGTCGGTGAAGGGCGGCAGGATCGGCTTGCGCGAGGGCGGCATGAAGGCGCAGCGCCGCGCGATGATCAGCGTGTTGTCGCAGGCTTCCGGGATGTCGGCGAAGCGCTTG
>DASZYM010000237.1:0-8416 GCA_035545355.1 Dongiaceae bacterium | reverse complement strand
CAGCCCACCTCACCCGCGCCTTCAAGGCGGCCGGGACGGAATTGGTGGTGGCTGCTTAGCGCGAGATCCAGCTTGACTTTTTAGAACAAATAGAGTACGATGCTCCTGAAACTACAAGGTTGCTCGCGCTTCTTCCAACCTTGACCGGGCCTTTACCACGCGCAGGAATCGGTTTCGCCGGCGCAAATCCCGGTAAGGCATTCTTGCTCAATGGCTTAAGCGGGTTTTACGACCCCTAAAACGGGCTCGGGGCGTAAAGGCTCGCGCTAGGCCGCGGCCGGTCGCCGCCGGCTCAGCATGTCGGAGAGTCGCTCGGCCTGGCCCAGGCGCTTATCGACCTCGGCCATGGTCTTGGAGAGATCTTCGCTCTCGTCGTTGACGAAGGCACGCAGGCCCGCGGTGTAGACCGCGCCCAAGCCTTGCAGCCGCAGCTCGCCTTTGATTCCGCTGGCGCTGAGGCCCGATGCTTCCAGCATCAGCGAGAGCGATCGGCGCAGCCGGCAGAGCAGAGCGGCGAACTCGGCCGGGGTCGCGGGGAGCTGCTTCATCAGCCGGCGATAGGCATCGCGGTCGGCCTTCAGGATATCGAAGCGCCGCATCAGGAGATCGAACAGGCGATCCTTGGCCGAGCCCTCCAGCGGATCGGCATCGAGCCCTTCGATCAGCCGCTCGTCGAGCGTCTTGGTGAGGCCGACCAGGATCGCGGCCTTCGAGCGATAGGCGCGATGCGCATCGGCGAGCGAGACGCCGGCATGCTCGGCGATGTCGGCCATGGAGAGATCGATCCAGCCCCGCTCCTCCACCAGGTCGAGCAAGGCCTGGCGCAGCTTGCCGGCGGGATCGGTGGAGGTGCTGCGCGCCGTGCTCGCGGGCCGCGTCGCGCGCTTGGATTTTGCGGCGGTCTTCTTCGCTCGTTTGGCCATCTTTGGAGCCTCCTGAGTTGAGCCGTCCGATAAGAGAATATCGCTCCGCCCGACAAACCCTTCAAGGCCGCGCGTCAGAGCTTCAAGTCGGCGACCTCGCCCTGCGTGATCCTGACAAGCTCGTCGGGGGTCAGGCGGAACACGCTGTTGGGCGAACCCGCCGCCGCCCAGATCACGTCGTATTGCAGCAGGTCCCGATCGATCATGGTCTTCAATCGAACGCCGCGCTTCTCGACATCATGTCCGATCGGCGCAACACCGCCGATCGCAAATCCGGTTTCGCTCCGGACGAAATCCGCATCGGCCTTGCCGATCGTCTCGCCGAGCCTGGCCGCGAGCTTCGCCTCATCGACACGATTGGCGCCGCTCGCCATCACCAGGATCGCGCGGCCCCCCGGCCAATCCAAGGAGGGCTTGGCGCGGAACACCAGCGATTTGGCGATCTGCGCGACCGAGCAGCCGATCGCGGCCGCCGCATCCGCCGAGGTCCGGGTCGAGGCCGAGAACTCCTTGATCTCTGTTTCTACGCCCAAATCGGCCAAAGCCTGCCGCACGCGCGCGATGCTGGATTTGCCGCTTTCTCCGGATTCCTGGCCCATCAACCGACCGTTACTGTGCAAGTTCCCGCGCCCGGCGGGTCGCGGCGGCGATCGCCTTGGTCATCAGCGGCTGCAGCCCGTCGGGCGCCATCAGCACATTCAGCGCCTCCAGGGTCGTGCCCTTGGGGCTGGTGACGTTCTGCCGGAGCTGCGCGGCGCTCTCGTCGGAGAGCCGGGCAAGCTCGCCGCTGCCCGACACCGTCTCCCGCGCCAGGCGCATCGCGAGATCGGCCGGCAGGCCCGCTGTGCGCGCGGCTTCGGCGAGCGTCTCGATCAGCAGGAAGACATAGGCCGGGCCGCCGCCGGAGACCGCGGTCACCGCATTCAGCATGTCCTCGGCATCGACCCATTCGACCTTGCCGACCGCCGTCAGCAACTGGCCGCAGAGATCGAGCCGCTCCTGGCGCACCTTGGGATCGCGGTAGATCGCGGTGATGCCGCGCGACACCGCCGCCGGCGTGTTCGGCATCGAACGGACGATCTCGGCGTCGGCGCCCAGGCGATCCTTGAAATAAGCGAGGGTCTTGCCGGCGGCGATCGAGAGGAAGGTCGCGTCGGGGCTCACGTACTTCTGATAGCCCGGCAGCGCGTCGTCCATGAATTGCGGCTTCACCGCCAGCAGCAGCAGCGCCGGCTTCAAACCGGCGGGCAATTCGCTCGCCTTGGTATGGACCTGGACGCCCCTGGCGGCGATGTCGTCGATACCGGTCGGCTTGATATCGACGACGCTCACCAGCTTGGGGTCGACGCCTTGGGCCAGCCAGCCGCGCAGCAGCGCGCCGCCCATCTTGCCGCAGCCGACCAGGACCAGGGGTCCGGGCAGACGCAGCCCCTGCTTCATGTCTTCGGACATGGACTAGAGGCGTAGAGGATGGCGCGGGCTAGTTCAAGCTTCGCCGACGGTCTCCAGCATCGCGGCCTGCATCGCCTCCTCCGGCCTCTTGCCGCCCCAGATCACGAACTGGAAGGCCGGATAGTAGCGCTCGCATTCGCACAAGGCCGCTTCCATCAGGTCCTCGAGCTGCTCGACGGTGACGCCCGACGTGCCGCGCAGCAGGATCGTGTGCCGGAACATCGGCGCACTCTCTTCCGAGCAGAGATCGAAATGGCCGAGCCAGAGCCGCTCGTTGATCAGGGAGAGCAGCTCCGCCGTCTCCTTCTTCTTCTGGACCGGGACTTTGAGGTCGAACAGGCTGGAGAAGTACATCGCGCCGAGATCGGCTTGCCAGACGAAGAACATCCGGTATTCGCACCATTGCCCGGCGATCTCGACGATCATCTCCTCCTCGTTGGAACGGTCGTAGCGCCATTCATTGGCGCTGACGAGTTCTTCCATGACATCGAGGGGATTTGAGGTCGGGGCCGGGGTCGACTCGGTTCGGAGCGTAACAGTCATCAGCGCGCCCTCCATGCGTCGGCCACCAGGAATCGGCGCTGGTGGGGCGCTCGACCCCAGGATTTGATGGTAAATTTCTGGTTTCCCACCACATTTAGAGTCTCAAACTTTAGACTCCGGTGCAAGAGTCCTTTTAACGGAGCTTAACGCGCCGATCCTGAAAGCCGCGTCTGGCGCGGGTTTTGGGATCTGACGATGGATCGGCGACCGGCGATCGCGCGACGCGTCGACTCGTCGAAAACACAGAACCGTAACCGTCGACGCGGCGCGCCTGCGTCGACGCGGAGCCTAGGGCTGACGGTCGGACGGACTGCTGCTCGCATTCAGCCGGGTTTCGAGATCGGCGAGCCGGCGTTCGAGCTTGATCTGCTCTTCGCGGGCGGCCTGGGCGACGGCCTTCATCGCCTCGAACTCCTCGCGGCTGACCAGGTTCATCCGCCCGAGCAGGCGCTCGAGCTGTTGCTGGACCCGGATTTCGATCTCGTGACGCAGCCCCGCAAACGAACCCAGAGCGCCGCTCGCGGCCTTGGCCATATCGTCGAAGAAGCGGTTGTCGGTCTGCATGGCGGATTCTCCTCAGGCACCGCGGCTTGCTCGATTCCGGGTGCCCCGATATAACCCGGCGGCCATCATAGCGATCCCGATCCGCCCGGTCAGCCGTCTCGTCGACCGGGACGCCGGCCCCGCCGCAGGAATGCGACATGAACGCTTTCGTCTTCCCCGATTTCGATCCGGTCGCCTTCTCGCTCGGCCCGATCGTGGTGCGCTGGTATGCCCTGGCCTATATCGCCGGCATCGTGCTCGCCTGGCGCTACGTGCTCTGGCTGACGGCCAAGTCGCCGCGGCTTCTCACCCGCGACAATGTCGACGATCTCGTTTCCTGGTGCACGGTCGGCATCATCGTCGGCGGACGGCTCGGCCAGGTGCTGCTTTGGGAGCCCGGCTACTACTTCTCGCATCCCGCCGAGATCGTCATGGTCTGGAAAGGCGGCATGGCTTTCCATGGCGGGTTGATCGGCGTGATCCTGGCCATGCTGATCTATGCCTGGCGGAAGAAGATCCCGTTCTTCGCCATCGCCGACCCGATCGCCGCCTCGACGCCGATCGGCCTGCTGCTGGGACGCATCGCCAACTTCATCAACGGCGAGCTCTGGGGCCGCCCGACCGACGTGCCCTGGGCCATGATCTTCCCCAAGGTCGACCAGCTCCCGCGCCATCCGAGCCAGCTCTATGAAGCCGGGCTCGAAGGCGTGATCCTGTTCCTGGTGCTCTACTTCTTTGCGCGGCAGGAGAAGGTGCGCCTCAAGCTCGGCATGCTCTCGGGCATCTTCCTGATCGGCTATGCGATCGCCCGCATGATCGGCGAGCAGTTCCGCGAGCCGGAAGTGACGCTGCCCAACGACATCACCACCTGGGGCCAGTGGCTGAGCGTGCCGATGCTGCTCTACGGCATCTATCTCGTGTGGCGCGCCAAGCCGATCGCGCCGCGCCCGGCCGCGAAGGCCAACGCCGCCAAGGCCGACGCCACGGGGCGCGCCGCCAAGCCGTGAGCGACGCGCTCGCGGAGACCTTGCGCAACCGGATCGCCGAACGCGGCTTCGTCACCATCGCCGAATACATGGAGCTGGCGCTCGGCGCCTATTATGCGGACCGCGATCCGCTGGGGCGTGCCGGCGACTTCATCACCGCGCCGGAAGTCAGCCAGATGTTCGGCGAGATGATCGGCCTCTGGTGCGTCGACCTCTGGTCGCGCCTGGGAAAGCCCGATCCTTTCCTCCTCGTCGAGCTCGGGCCCGGCCGCGGCACGCTGATGGCCGATGCGCTACGCGCCGCCAGGCGCGCGCCGGATTTCCTGAAAGCGGCGGACATCCATCTCGTTGAGATCAACGCGGCGCTGATCGCCGCACAGAAGGCGTCGCTGGCGGGCTTCGCGCCGCACTGGCACCGCGGCTTCGACTCGCTGCCGGCCGGCCCGATGCTGGTGATCGCCAACGAGTTCTGGGACGCGTTGCCGGTCCACCAGTTCGTCATGACCGAGCAAGGCTGGCGCGAGCGCGGCGTGGTGCTGAAGGACGGCAAACTGGCCTCCGGGCTCGCCGAACCGGGCGATGCCCTCGATCTGCTTCGCCCTGCGCACCGAGCGGCGACGCCCGGGCGGATCGCCGAAGTCTCGCCGGCCGGATGCCGGCTGGCGGCGGCTCTGGCGCGGCGGCTCGCGCGTCATGCCGGCGCCGCGCTCGTCATCGATTACGGCCCGATGGAAAGCGGCCTCGGCGATTCGCTGCAGGCGCTCAGAGGCCATCGCCGCCACGATCCACTGCTCGAGCCCGGCAGCGCCGATCTCACCGCGCATGTCGACTTCGGCGCCCTCGCCGAGGCCGCGCGAAACGCCGGCGCCGCAATCTTCGGCCCGACGACGCAAGGCGCGTTCCTCCGCGCGCTCGGCATCGAACTCCGCGCCGACGCGCTGAAGGCGAATGCGGACGCGGCGACCCGCGCCGAGATCGATGCGGGTTTGCAGCGCTTGATCGGCGATCCAGGAATGGGCAGTCTCTTCAAGGTAATGGCCATAGCCTCTCCCGATTCACCGCGCCCCGCCGGATTATGATCGAGCTTGCGAACCTCAAGGACCTTCCCGGCATCCGCCACGGCTTCATGACCCGCCGCGGCGGCGTCAGCGACGGCATCTATCGCTCGCTGAATTGCGGGCTGGGATCGAAGGACGATCACGATTCCGTGGTCGAGAACCGCGCGCGGGCCTTGCGCAATGCCGGGCTGAAGCCGGATTCGCTGGCGACCGCCTATCAGGTGCACAGCGCCCGCGTCGCCGTGATCGCCGAGGATTGGTCGAAAGACGACCGTCCCGAAGTCGACGGCCTCGTCACCAAGACCAAGGGCGTCAGCCTCGGCATCCTCACCGCCGATTGCGTGCCGGTCCTGTTCGCCGATCCCGAAAGCGGCATCATCGGCGCGTCGCATGCAGGATGGAAAGGCGCGGTCACCGGAATCCTCTCCGAAACGGTGGATGCGATGGTGAAGCTCGGCGCACGACGAGACGGCATCCAGGCGGGCGTGGGCCCGGCGATCGCGCAGAAATCCTACGAGGTCGGCCCGGAATTCCCGAAGCCCTTCCTGGAGCGCGATCCCGCCAACGGCCGCTTCTTCGCGACCTCGACGCGCTGCCGGCATTTCATGTTCGATCTGGTCGGCTTCGTGAAGCAGGAGCTCGACAGCCTCGGCCTCGGCTCGGTGCGGGTCGCCGGCAACGATACCTGCGCCGAGGCCGACGACTTCTTCAGCTATCGCCGCACCACCCATGCCAAGGAGCCGGATTACGGCCGGCAGATCTCCATCATCGGATTGGAATAATCATGGCTTTGCATTTCTCGAAGGAAGAACTCGCCGCACGCCGCGCGGCCTCGATCAAAGCGCTGCAGCAGCGCGGGCTCGACGGGCTGCTGATGTTCCGGCAGGAGAGCATGTACTACCTGACCGGCTACGACACATTCGGCTATGTCTTTTTCCAGTGCCTCTATCTCGGCGCCGATGGCCGCGTGATGCTGCTGACCCGCGCCCCCGACGTCCGCCAGGCGCAGCACACTTCCGACATCCCCGATATCCGCGTCTGGATCGACGGACCGGAGGCGAGCCCGGCCACCGACCTCAAGGAAATCCTCAAGAGCTTCGGGGTTGGCGGCAAGAAGCTCGGCGTCGAATGGGAGGCCTATGGCCTCACCGCGCGCAACGGCATGCGGCTGCAGGCGGCGTTCGACGGCTTTGCGACCCTGGTCGATGCCTCCGATCTCGTGAGCCGCCAGCGCCTGGTGAAGAGCCCAGCCGAGCTGGCCTATGTCCGCAAGGCGGCGGAGCTCGCCGATCTCTCGCTCGACGAAGCACATCGCCTCGCGGGTCCCGGCGTCTCCGAGGGCGACATCCTCGGCGCCATGCAGTCGGTCATCATCCGCGGCGGCGGCGACGATCCCGCCAACGAGTTCATCATCGGCTCCGGCAACGACGCCCTGCTCTGCCGCTACAAGACCGGGCGCCGCACGCTCGAAGTCCAGGACCAGCTCACCCTCGAGTTCGCCGGCGTCTATCGGCACTATCATTCCTGCCTGATGCGCACCATTCCGATCGGCAAGCCGCCGGCCAAGCAGATCGAGATGCACAAGGTCGCCGTCGAAGCGCTGGAGGCCTGCAAGGCCGCGCTGAAACCCGGCCGACCGATCGGCGAAGTGTTCGACGCCCATGCCAAGGTGCTGGACAAGGCCGGCTACCAGGCGCACCGCATGAACGCCACCGGCTACAGCCTCGGCGCCGTCTTCGCGCCCAACTGGATGGACTGGCCGATGTTCTATCACGGCAATCCGGAACTGGCCGCGCCCGGGCAAGTCTACTTCATCCACATGATCATCTTCGACAGCGCCGCGGGGTTGGCGATGACTTCGGGGCAGACCGTGCTGGTGACCGACGGCGCCGCCGAAGTGCTCTCCAAGCGCTCGACCGATCTGGTGGTGCGATAGCATCAGCGGCTCGGTGCCCAGGGCAGACTGAGCGGCGCCAGCATCTCTGCACGTCGGCCTAGGACATCGACGTCCTGGATCTGTCCCTCGTGGCACGCGGCGATCTCGATCAGCTCGGCGATCGCGGCCCGGTAATCGAGGGTCACGACTTCATGGTCGCGCACGACATATTTGCCGTCGATGATCACGTCTCGGATCGGCCGTGAGCCGGCGCTCGAGATCATGCTGCGCAGGGGATCGCGCGCCGGCTGCATGAGCGGATGGTCGATCTCGACGAGAAGCAGGTCCGCCTTGCAGCCGACCGCGAGGCGCCCGAGATCGGCGCGGCCGAGGGCCTCGGCGCCGCCGATGGTCGCCGCCGCGAAGACGTCGGCGCATTCGGAGCCCTCGATGCGCCTTGCATCGGTCCGGCTGAGATAAAGGGCCAGCCGCATCTCTTCGAAGAGGTCATGCGGGTAGGTGTCGGTGCCGAGCGCGACATTCACGCCCGCCTGGCGATAGCGTGCGAAGTTCTCGAGCTTCGCCGCCGTGCGCGCAAAGACCGTGGGGCTGTGCGCCACAGTGGCGCCGGATTTGGCAAGACGATCGAGATCGTCGCCCGGTTGTTTGATCCAGGAATGGTCATTGAGAAAGATCCCATGGCCGATGATGGTCTGCGGACGAAGGAGTCCGAGATCATCGAGCCAGGCGATCGGGCTCTTGCCGTGCCGCCGGACCATTTCATGGTATTCCGGCTCGCTCTGGGCCGCATGGATTTGCAGCGGCCGCTTGCGATCGGATGCCTCTGCGAGGCAGCGGCGAAGAAACGCCTCCGAGCAGGTATCGACCTGGCCGGGAAAGACGATGCCCGACAGCGTGCCCGCCGGATGCGTTTCCGCGGCATCGATCGCGGCCATCGCGGTTTCGAACGCCTGTGCTCCGTCGTCCTCCTTCCACTTGTAGCCGTAAGACGATGCGTCGGTTCTGGTCCAGCCG